>JAEUHO010000464.1 GCA_016795345.1 Planctomycetia bacterium
CCCGCCGCCCCGCCGCCGACGACGCCCGTGTTGTCGCCGTGGCCGCCGCTCCGCCCCGTCGACCCGCTGCGCGACGCCGACGCGACCCCGCCGCTCTCGCCGGCCCGGCCCGTCGCGTACTTCTGCGCCGAGTTCGGGCTCCACGAGTCGCTGCCGATCTACAGCGGCGGCCTCGGCGTGCTGGCCGGCGACCACGTGAAGGCCGCGCACGACGCGCGGCTGCCCCTCGTCGGCATCGGCCTCTTCTACCGCCGCGGCTTCCTGCGCCAGCACGTGTCGGTGCAGGGCGAGCAGGTGCCGTTCCCGATCGAGATCCACCCGCGCGAGCAGCCCGTGACGCTCGTGCGCGACGCCGAGGGCGCGCCGCTGCGGGTCGAGCTCGACCTGCCCGGCACGCGCCTCGTGCTCGTCGCGTGGCGGGTGGACGTCGGCAACGTGCCGCTCTACCTCCTCGACGCGGACGTGCCCGACAACCGCCCCGAGGACCGCTCCGTCACGCACCGCCTCTACACCGGCGACGCCGAGGCGCGGCTGCGCCAGGAGATCGTGCTCGGCAAGGGCGGCATGCGCCTCCTCGCCCGCCTCGGCATCGACCCCGCGGTCGTCCACATGAACGAGGGCCACGCCGCGTTCGCGCCCCTCGAGCGCGTCTCGCGCCTCGTCCACCAGGCGGGCCTCACGTTCGACGAGGCGGCCGCGATGGTGCGCGCGTCCACCGTCTTCACGACGCACACCCCCGTGCCCGCGGGGCACGACCGCTTCCCCGAGCCGCTGCTGCGCCGCTACTTCGCGGACGCCGCCGCCTGGCTCGGCATCCCGTGGGAGCGGTTCCTCGCGCTCGGCCGCGTCGGCGGCGAGACCGAGTTCAACATGACGGTCCTCGGGATCCGCATGTCGGCCTTCCGCAACGCGGTCAGCCGCCTGCACGGCGAGGTCTCCCGCCGCCTCCTCGGCGCGTCGTGGCCCGGCCTCCTGCCCGACGAGGTCCCCGTCACCCACGTCACGAACGGCGTGCACCTCGCCACGTGGACGGCCCCGGCCCTCGGCCGCGTGCTCGGCGCCGCGGACCGCAGCGTCGTCGCCGAGGACTTCTCGTCGCGCGCCGCCGACGTCGACCTCGACGCGCTCTGGGCCGCGCGCACCTCCGCGCGCCGCGCCACGCTCGCCGCGGTGCGCCGCCACGTCCGCGAGGCGTGCCAGGAGCGCAGCGAGCCCGCGTCGGTCGCCGAGCGCCTCACCTCGGGCTTCACCGAGGACGCGCTCCTCCTCGGCTTCGCCCGCCGCTTCGCCACCTACAAGCGCGCCGACCTCCTGCTGCGCGACGTCCGCCGCCTCGAGGCCCTCGTGCACCGCGCCGACCGCCCGGTCCGGTTCCTCTTCGCGGGCAAGGCGCACCCGTCGGACCGCGCGGGCCAGGAGGTGCTCCGCCGCGTCGTCGAGGCCTCGCGCCGCGACGGCCTCGCCGGCCGCCTCCTCTTCCTCGACGACTACGACATCGGCCTCGCGCGCGAGCTGGTCCGTGGCGTCGACGTCTGGGTCAACACGCCCATCCGAGGCCTCGAGGCCAGCGGCACCTCCGGCATGAAGGCGGCCGCGAACGGCGCGCTCCACCTCTCCATCCGCGACGGCTGGTGGGACGAGGCCTTCGACGGCACGAACGGCTTCGTCATCGGCGGCGGCACGCCCGGCCGCGCCGCGACCGCCGAGGCCAACGACGACCTCGACGCCGCCTCGCTCTACCGCGTGCTCGAGGAGGAGGTCGTCCCCCTCTTCTTCGACCGCGACGCGAAGGGCGTCCCGCGCCGCTGGCTCGAGCGCGTCCGCCGCTGCCTCTCGACCCTGCCGCCGACGTTCGACGCCCGCCGCATGCTCGACGAGTACGCCGACCGCGCCTACCGCCCGCTCGCCGAGGCCGGCCTCGCGCTCGCGCGCGACGGGTACGCGGCCGCGCGCGAGGCCGCGGAGCGCCAGCGCCGCCTCCGCGCGGCGTTCCCCGCGATCCGGTTCACGGGCCGCCGTCCCGGCTCGTTCGACGGCGCCGTGGGCGGCGTCGAGCTCGAGGTCGTCGCCGACCTCGACCTCGCGGGCGTCTCGCCCGACGACCTCGTCGTCGAGGCCCTCGCGACGGGCCACCCGGGCCAGGGCCGCGTCCTCGGCCTCCTCGCGCCCGACGGCGCGACGCCGTCCTCGACGCGCGCGTTCCGCGGCCGCGTCGTCGTGCCGCACGACGGCCCGCGCACGCTCGCGGTGCGTGTGCGCGCGCGCTCGACGGGCCCCGCGGACGCCGCGGGCCTCGAGACGCTCGTCCTCTGGGGCTGACGCGCGCCGCGCGCGTCACTCGCTCCGTCCGCGCGGCCCCCCGACCGACCCGGTCGACTCGGCCGATCCGGGCGCGACGACCGCATCCCCACTCCGGGACCGCGAGGCCCGCCGGCCGGCGGGCCTCGCGGTCCCGGGAGGTGGATCGCATCGCCCCGGCTGCGTCCCGCGGACGCGGATCGAGCCCGCTCGCTACACTGTCGGCGTGGAGGTGCCGATGGACGCGACGCAAGGGCGGGCTCCGGTGCGGCGTGGGCCGCGCGCGCGGCTCGGGAGGCTCGGGGGCCGTGCGGCGCTCGCGTGGCTCGCCCTCGTCGCCGGCGCGTGTCAGCGCACGGTGCCGATCGGCGACACGACACCGTCGCGGGTCGCGGGCGCGTCCGCCCCGACCGTCGGGCTCTCCTCGACCGCGACGGACATGGTGCTGCACGCCGACATGCCCGTGGTCCCCGGACGCAACCTGCTGTGGTGCGCGACGACCCAGCTCGCCTGGGACGCGTTCGGCGAGGTGCTGAGGGGGCTCGGCGCGCCCAGCCGAGACCTCCGCCTGGGTCCGCCCGCGCCGCCGGCGCTCGTGGCCGCGATGAACCGACACGACGTGCAGCCGGGCGACCTCGACACGGGCGCGTACGTCGTCGAGGCCGGGTTCGTGGGCGACGGGCTCGCGGCGAGGTTCGAGCGGCGGGTCTCGGCGATGGGTCAGCGGTTCCCCCTGGACCTGAACGGCCTGCACCCGGAGGGCATCGCCGCGCTCGCGTTCCTCTACAAGGACCTGCCGTTCGAGCAGCCGTTCCTCGTGCACGAATCGCCGCTGCGGTTCGACGGCGGCTCGACGCCGCTCGCGGCGTTCGGCTCGCAGCACGACGCGAAGGGCGCCGAGCACGCTCGCATGCTGCGGCAGGTGCGGCTGCACGAGGCGGAGCGCGAGTCGTCGGCGAGGTCCGGCGAGGCGGACTATGTCGTCACGCTGCTCCCGCGCGGCGGCGCGGACCGGATCGTCCTCGGTCACATCGCCCGGCCGACCACCCTGGCGAGCGGCTGGGCGACCGTCGCGGGCTTGCTCGCGCGCCCCGAGGCCCGGGTCCCGAACGCGACGACGCTCGAGGTGCCCAAGGTGGACTTCGCGGCCACGCACCGCTTCCGCGAGGTCGAGCGCGCGAGGCTGCTCGATGCGCCGCCGATCAAGCCGCCGACCGAGCTCGTCCGGCTCGAGCAGCGGCTCGAGTTCCGCCTCTCCGAGAACGGCGCACGGCTCGTCGCGGCGGTTGCGATGGCCTCGAACATGGCCGCGTCGGCCCCTCCGGCGCCGTCGTATCTCCACCTGCGCTTCGACCGTCCGTTCCTGCTGGCGCTCGTGCGTGACGGCGCGCCGCGCCCGTACTTCCTGGCCTGGTTCGGCAACGACCGCCTCTTCGTGCGTCAGTGACCCCCGGCCCCGCACCGCGTGGCCCGCCGGCCGGCGGGCCTCGCGGTCCCGGGAGGTGGATGGCGTCCCGAGGAAGGCGCGCCGGCCCCCGTGGGGACGGGGCCGGCGCGCAAGGGACGGTCAGAGGAAGGAGAGGACCTCGCGGATGGTGTCGCAGGTCGAACGGTAGTTGATGTCCTTCGAGAGCCGCGTGAGGCTCGGCACCAGCTCGAGATCGCCGATGAGGCCGAGGCCCGCGCAGGCGATGGCACGCGTCGCGTCGGGCGCGGCGCGGTCCTCGACCAACGCGAGGAGCGGCGGGATCGCGCGCGCGTCGCCGATGCGGGCGAGCGCGATCACCAGCTGGCCCTGGAGCGCCTGCGTCGAGGCGTCCTTGAGCGCCGCGACGAGGAGCGGGACCGCGTCGGCCTGGCCGAGGAGGCCGAGACCGGTCGCGGACTGGAGGCGGAGCTCGTCGGAGCGCCGCTCGGCGAGGGCCGCCTTGAGGGCCTTCACGACCTCGGGCGACGGCACCTCGATCATGCCGAGCGCCACGGCGCAGTAGCCGCGGAGCTCGGGGTCGGCGTGGTCGTCGGAGAGGACGTCGACGAGGGGCTTCTTCGCGCCCTCGTCCTTCGCCATGCCGAGGGCGACCGCGAACGCGCCCTGCGAGCGGCGGTCGAGCTTCGTGTCGGAGAGGCCGGCGCGGAGCGTCTCGAGGGCCTTCGTGCGGAAGCGGTCGTACTCGGCGTGGACCGGGCGGTCGCCGATCGCGCGCGCGACGATGCCGAGCGCGAGCGCGCCGTACGGGCGCTCGCTGTAGCGGCCGTCGGCGGCTAGGTCGAGCAGCCGCTCGTGGACCTTCACGGCCTTCGTGTCGATCACGTCGGAGCGCTCGGTGCGCGCGTCCGCGGCGACGAGGTTCGCGAGCGAGAGCAGGCCGAAGTTGCGGGTGGACGCGTCGCGGACGGACTCGAGCGTGCGCCAGAGGTCCACCGCGAGCGTGGCGCGATCGGCGCCGTCCACGCGCTGGCCGAGGCGGCCGAGCGCGATCGCGGCCGAGCGCTTGACGCCGTGGTCGGTCGTCTTGGTCTTGAGCGCGAGGAGGAGCGGCGCGATCTGCGCGCGCGTCCCGACGCGGCCGAGGGCGAGGGCCGCGTACGAGGCCTCGAGGTCGGAGAGGTTCCGGCCGCCGAGGCGGGCCCGGAGCGCGGCCTGCTCGAGCGTCGCGAGCATGTCCGGCGTGATGGTGTCGGGGCGCTGGAGCGAGAACGCGAACAGCGTCGCGACGACGTACTCGGGGTTGTCGTGTTTCGCGACGGCGCGCTCGAAGATGCGCTGGGCGGTCGACGCGTCGACGAGGGCCGCGGGGCCCCCCTCGACCGACGCCGGGAGCCCGCGCAGCGTCGGCTGGTCGCCGAGGAGGCCGAGCGAGAGCATCGCGAAGCAACGGGTGCGCACCTGGAGGTCGGGGCTGTCGAACGTGTCGAACAGCACGTCGCGGACGCGATCGAGCTCCTTGGCGTCGAACTGGCGGCCGGCGTCGGTGCGGCGGAGGAGGCCCAGGGCGAACGCGGCGGACTCGTTGACGAGCTGGTCCACGTCGGAGGGGCGGCGGCCGCGGGCATCGAGGACGGCCGCGCGGATCCGCGCGATGTCGGCGGGGTCGTCCGTGATCTTGCCGAGCGCGATGTACGCCGCGGACATCGTGTCGGGGCTCGCGGCGTTGGCGGGGTCCATGGCGCGGTGGAGCGCGGGGAGGATCCGCGTCCGGACCTCCTGCTCGGTGGCGCGCGTCGCGTCGGAGCGCGCGCCGGTGGAGCCGCCGACGACGGTGATGCCGCTGCCGGGCGAGGCGCGGAGCTTGTAGATCGAGGCCTTGAGCTGCAGCAACTCGTCGCTGTTGTACGTCCACCAGAAGATCCACTGGTCGAACGAGGTCACGGATCGGCGCCCGCCGCCG
>JAEUHO010000046.1 GCA_016795345.1 Planctomycetia bacterium
CGAGGGCGTGCTCGCCGCCGAGGTCGCCGCCGCGCGCGGGGGCTCCGCCCTCGGCGCGCGGGTGGCGCTGCCCGACGGGCGCACGGCCGTCGTCGTCGGGACCACCGCGCCGCGGCCCGACGCCGTGCGGCGGCTGAACGACCTCGGCTTCGACACCGAGCACCCGGTGTTCAAGGGCGCGACGGGCAAGCTGCTCGTCAACCTCGGCGTCCCGTTCGGCGACGACGCCTGGAAGCGCACGGACCGGTGCGCCTGGGTGGCGGCGCGCCCCGCCGCCGTGGACTGGCTGTTCCTCCGCGCGCCGCCGGACCGGATGCGCGAGGCCTCGACGCTGCTCGAGGCGGCCCTGCACGACGCGGGCAAGGACGTCGTCACGTTCCGCGCGTTCTTCTACTCGCTGCTGCTCCACCGCGACGTGGACCGCTTCCAGGCCGTGTCCCTCGCGTTGTTCCTCGCCTGCCTCGCCATGAGCGCGGTCGTGATGGCGAGCGTCGGGCTCCTCACGGCGCTGAAGCGCGCGCCGGAGATCGCCGTGCACCGCGTCGAGGGCGCCACGCGCCGCGACGTCATGGCGCAGTTCCTCGCCGAGGGGCTGGTGCTCTCGGTCGCGGGCGCGCTGCTCGGGTGGGCGCTCGGCTGCGGGCTCGCCGAGGTGCGGATCGCCCTCGAGCCCCTCGCGGGCATGACGTGGGCGTTCCCGTGGGGGTACGCGCTCGTCACCCTGCTCGTGTCCGTGGTGGTGGGGTGCGGCGCCGCGCTCCTGCCCGCGTGGCGCGCCGCGTCGTGCGACCCGGTGGAGGCCCTCGCCGATGAGTAGCCTCCTCGCCGCGTTCGTCGAGGGCGTGCGGCACCTGCGCCGCCACCCGCTGCGCGCCGCGCTCGCGGCGCTCACCTGCGCCGTCGCGATCGCGGTGACGGTGAACGTGGTCTCGTTGTCGTACGGCATGGACGAGGACATCCGCCGCGACATCGCCCGGTTCGGCCGCCTCACGATCGACGTCGGCCGCGCGCCCGTCGTGCGGCCCGGCGCGCCGCGCGCGTCCTTCGGCGAGGCCGAGCTCGCGACGGTGCGCGCGACCGTCGCGGGGCTCGACGCGACCGTCGTGCCCCTGCGCAGCGAGCGCGTCACCGCGTCCGGCGACGCCGAGGTCCGGCAGATGGTGCTCGCGGCGGTCGGCGTCGGCTTCCCGCGCACGCTGGCCATCTCGCTCAAGGCGGGCCGGTTCCTGCGGCCGGAGGACCGCGGGCTCGCCGCCTGCGTGCTCGACGAGAGCTCGGCGAAGAGCCTCTTCCCGGGCGTGGCCCCGGCCGCCGTCGTGGGCCGCACCGTGCGGCTCGCGCGCGCCGCGCCCGCGGACGTGCCGGTGGTGGGGGTCCTCGAGGACCCCATGACCTACCGCGCGCTGTTCGAGGCGTTCGACGAGGGGCGCGGCGCGCGCACCCTCATCTCCGCGCTGCTCTCGTTCCGCAACGTCTACGTGCCCGAGGACGCCATCGCGTCCGCCGAGCTCACCACCGTGAGCGTCGTCCTGCCCGACGAGGCGCGCCTCGCGACGGCCTACGACCGGCTCGTGAAGGTCTGGCCGGCGGGCGGCGTCGACGCCGACCCCGCGACGCTCGCCCCGATCAACGTCTTCGCGCGCAAGGCGTGGATGGACGCGTTCGGCGGCGCGACGCAGACCGGTGCGTTCCTCGGCAACATCGTCTGGATCCTCGTCTGCCTCGTCGCCTGTGTGATGATCTCCACGCTGAACCTCGTCGCGATCCGCGAGCGGTACGACGAGCTCGCGATCCGCCGCTGCGAGGGCGCGCGCCGCCGCGACGTCGTGGCGCAGGTGGCCGCCGAAGGCCTAGTGACGTCGGTGGTGGGGGGGCTCGCGGGCCTGCCGCTGGGCGTCCTCGGCGCCGACGTGCTCGCGCGGATCGTGATGTTCCCGTTCCGCTTCGACGCGCGGTTCGCCGGCGTCGCGGTGCTCGTGTCGGTCGTGCTCGGGCTGCTCTCGTCCGCCATCCCGGCCCGCCGCGCGGCGGCCCTCGACCCCGCGGCAGTCCTCTCCCGGAGGCTCTCGTGACCGCGCCGCTCCTCAAGCTCTCCCGCGTCGCCCGCACCTACCGCAACGGCGACGTCCTCGTCGAGGCGCTGAAGCCCGTCGACCTCGAGGTCGACGCCGGCACCTGCGTCGCGGTCACCGGGCCGTCGGGCTCCGGCAAGAGCACGCTGCTCCACGTCCTCGGCTGCCTCGACCGCGCGACGTCGGGCACGTACCTCCTCGACGGCCGCGACGTCACGACGCTCGCCGACCGCGACCTGGCCGCCGTCCGCAACCGGCTCATCGGGTTCGTCTTCCAGCGCTTCCACCTGCTCCGCGACGAGACGGCCGAGCGCAACGTCGAACTGCCGCTGCTCTACGCCGGCGTGCGCCGCGCCGAGCGCCGCCGCCGCGCCGCGGCCGCGCTCGAGGCCGTGGGCCTCTCGTCGCGCGCCGCCCACGTCCCCGGGCGCCTCTCCGGCGGCGAGCAGCAGCGCGTCGCGATCGCCCGCGCGCTCGTGAAGGAGCCGCGCCTGCTCCTCGCCGACGAGCCCACGGGCAACCTCGACTCCGCGTCCGGCGACGCGGTGCTCGCCATGCTCGACGCCCTCCACGCCCGCGGCGTCACCGTCGTCCTGATCACCCACGACCCCGAGGTGGCCGCCCACGGCAGCCGCCAGCTCACGATCCGCAACGGCGTGGTCGCCGAGGTCCACGCGACGGCCCCGGGCGCCTGAGGATCGGCTCCGGGACCCCGGACGCCGTTCCTGCGGCCGCGCGAGGCGCCTCGCCGCGTCCCTCGTCGTCCGCGCGTCCGGAACCCGCGGTCCTCCTCGTTCTCTGCGATGCGCCGCCCGAGCCCCCGCCCAAACGTGGGTCATCGGTCGCGTCGCAGCCCGTGCCCGCGCCGGCCCGGCACCCCCGGTCCCGCTCAAGTCCCCGGGGGGAAGGGGTCGATGGGAGGGCGATGGCCCGTCGCTCCCGCCCCCTCCGTGCCCTCGTCGCCGTCCTCGCGGGCGTCCTCGCCCTCGTGGCCGCCGTGGCCGGGGCCGGCCGCGCGGCGGCCGAGGAGGCCCTCGTCCTCGACAACGGCGCCATCCTGCGGGGCACCGTCGTCCGCGAGGACCCCGACGCCCTCGTCCTGCGCCTCTCGGGCGTCGGCAGCGACGCCAAGGTGACCGTCGAACGGCGCCGCATCGTGCAGCGGTTCGTCACCGTCGAGACCACCCCGACGCCGCCCCCGTCCCGCGACGCCGCGCCGCCGCCGCTGCCGCTCGCCGAGCCCGCGCGGGTCGTGGCGGCGCCGGTCCTCGCCGCGACGGTGATGCCGGCCCTCCCCGAGGAGGAGCCCCGCGCGGCCGAGGAGACGTTCCTCCAGCGCTCGAAGCGCCGCGCCGCGATGGCGCTGCCCACCGAGCCCGGCCCGCGCGCGTTCCTCGCCGCCGCCGCGCTCCTCGTCGTCCTCTGCCTCGTCGGCCTCGCCGCGAAGATGGCCGACGTCGAGAGCGCCTCCCTCGGCAAGACGACGCTCCTCGCGTTCCTCTTCTGCGGCATGGTCACGATCACGTGGTCGTGGTCCGACATGTTCGCGCGCGCCGACCGCGCCACGGTCCTCATCCCGATCCAGCTCCTCGCGTGGGTGGGCCTGGCCGCCGCCGTGCTCCGCTGCGGCCTCGGCCGCGCGTTCCACCTCCTCGCGTTCGTCCTGGTCTCGGCGGCCCTGGTCGTCTTCTCCGCCGGCGTCGTCCTCGTCTCGGTCTGACGCGCGCCCGGTCCGCGCCCCGTGGCCCCCCCGGGCCCGGCGGGATTCCTGAAACGCGCCGCGCGCTTCCTGCACTCTAGGGGTGTGGAACGTCCTCCTCCCCCCGACCGCACCGCCCCGGGCCTCGCGTCCCCCGGGCCCCGCTCGGGCGTCCCGGGAGCGAAGGCCCGGCCCGCCGCGACCCTCGACCCGCTGGGCCTCGTCCTGTCGCGGTACCTCCTCACGGGCGACGAGTCGGCCGTCGAGGAGGTCGTCGCGGCGACGCGCCCGCGGCTGCTCGGCATCGCCCGCCGCATCGCCGGCGCGGACGACGCCGAGGACGCCGTCCAGACCGCGTACCTCTCCCTGATCCGCCGCCGCGGCGCGCCGCTCGACGCGCCCGTCGTGCCCTGGCTCGTGACCGCGGTCGTCCGCAACGCGTACCGCCGCCGCGCGGTCACCCGCCGGTTCGCCGCGCTCGCCGACCGCCTCGCCATGGTGCCCGATGAAGCCCCGGCGGCCCCGCCGCCGCCGCCGCCGGACGACGCGGAGGTGCTCGACCGGCTGCGCTGCGCCGTGCACCGCCTGCCGTCGCGCTACCGCGACGTCGTCGTGCTGCACGACCTGCACGGCCTGTCCACG
>JAEUHO010000060.1 GCA_016795345.1 Planctomycetia bacterium
GGGATGGTGGAGCGTCACGACGTAGCGGCCCGCGGCCGGCACCGGCACGAGCACGAGGCCCATCACATCGGGACGCGCGGCCCCCGGCGAGGGGACCGCGAGGCCCGCCGGCCCACGGTCGGCCGCGAGCGTCACGACGAGGTCGCGTGTCCACGCGGCGTCGAACCGCAGCCAGCCCGCCGCCGGCACCTCGACCGTCGTGGTGCGCGTGGGCCCCGCGCGCACGTCGGCCACGACGCGCACGCCCTCGAGCGGCGTCTCGGGCTCGTCGCCCGGCAGGGCCGGCCCGTCGCCCGCGACGAGCACGCGGCGCAGCGCGCCGGGCCCGCTGCCGCGCGGCGGCGCCATCGCGGCCGACCACGCGAGCACCTGGTCGGGCCCCGGGACGCCGTCGGCGCGCAGTGACGCGAGGCCCGTCGCGAACCCGACCGACGACGCCGCGGGCGCGCGCGCCGTGGTCGCGACGCGGCCGTGGGCGAGCGTCGCGACCGTCGCGCCGCCGAGCAGCTCCAGGTGGCGGCGGAACGCCGGGTCCTCGACGCCGCGGTCCTCGGCGGCGGCCTCGACGGTGGCCCGCATCGCGTCGTACGTGCCGGGTGCCGCCTCGCGGAAGCCGCCGAGGACCGTGCGCAGCGGCGTCTCCGGGGCCACCTGCCACTCGCCCGCCGTCGCGCGGCCCTCGGCGTCGGTCGCGACGAGGATCGCGCGCTCGCGCCCGAGGCGCGCGGCGAGCGCGCGCTGGTCGCCCGCGAGCAGCGCGAGGTCGGCGCGGTACGGTGACGCGAGGTTCCCGATGCCGAGGTCCCCGAGGAGCAACACGATCCCGACGACCGCGAGGCCCGGCCGCCGCAGGGCCCCGACGCCCGCGGCCACCGCGGGCACGAGCACCGCGGGCAGCAGCAGCAGCGCGCGCTCGCGCACGAAGCCGGGCCCGCACCACGACACGACGGTCGCGGCGAGGAGCACCGCGAGGCCCGCGCGCCGCGGTCCGTCGCGACGCGCCACGAGGCCCAGGGCCGCGAAGAGGAGCGTCGCGAGCCCGAGGTAGCCCGTCGCCGTCACCTCGGGGCGCGGCGACCACGCGACGAGGAAGCGCAGGGCCTCGGGGTTCGGCCGTCCGGGCCGCACCAGCTCGAACGCGCCGGGCGCGGTCCCCGCGCGCGGCAGGCCGTCGAACGCCCACGCCGCGAGCACGGGCGCCGCGCCGAGCACCGCCACGACCGCGGCGGCGACCCCGGCGACGACCACGCGGCCCGCGCGCGGCGCGGCCACGACCGCGGTGGCGACGAACGCCAGCACGCACAGGACCGCGACCTGCACCGCATAGGCAGGATGGGCGCCGACGAGCAGCGCCCCGGCCGCGCCGAGGAGCACGCCGTGCCGCAGCCCCTCGCCGCGCCCCGCGCGGATCGACGCCGAGAGCGCCGCGGGCGCCAGGGCGATCACGGGCGCGGCCGTGAGGCTCCCGAGGTGCGCCAGCGTGTTCACGAAGAACGGGCACGCGGCGTACGCGACCCCCGCGAGCATCGCGTGGCCGCGGGCCGCGCCGGTCGCGCGGGCGAGCGCGTACGCGGCGGGGGCGGCCAGCAGCTGCCACGCCGCGGTCACGACCTTCACCGCCACGCGCACGTCGTCGAGCGCCGCCGCGAGCCCGGCCGCGGGCAGGTAGAACGTCGCGCCGTAGAACCGCAGGAGCGGGAAGCCGAGGTACCACGCGTCGGTCCACGACGGGAACCGGCCCGCGCGCAGCTCGTCGGCCACGAGCGCCGTGTGGGCCGCGTGGAGGTCGAGGTCGAAGCCGACGAGCGCGCCGGGGCTCGCGTGCCATCGCACGAACGTCCACGTCGTGAGCAGCATCAGCCCGAGCCGGCCGAGGGCGGTCGCGGGCACGAGGGACGCGAGGCCCGCCGGCCCGCGGGCCGCCGCGCGCGCGGCGCGCACCGCGAGGACCGCGGCGAGGAGCAACGCGAGCGTCGCGAGCACGCCGTCGACGCCGACCGTAGCGGGGACCGCGTCGGCGAGCGTCGCGCGCGTGACGGCGCCCGCGGCGACCAGGCGGGCCTTCACCCGCTCGAGCCAGCCCACCTGCAGCACCGTGGCGGCGAGCGCGGCGATGGAGGCGGGGGCGAGCAGGCCCGGGCCCCGCGGGCCCGGCGGCGCGAGCGGGGGCGTCGTCATGCGGGGCCGTCCGCGGGGGTGCCGCGGGCCTCCGGCGCCTCGAGGTCGTCGAGGCCCATGCGGACGAGGCGCGCGTACGCGCCGTCGCGGGCGACGAGCGCCGCGTGCGCGCCGCGCTCGACCACGCGGCCGCGCTCGAGCAGCACGATCTCGTCGGCGTTGCGCACGGTCGAGAGGCGGTGGGCGATCACGAGGAGCGTGCGGCCGACCGCGGCGCGCGCGAGGGCCGCGGTGACCGCGCGCTCGCTGTCGGGGTCGAGGTGGCTCGTGGGTTCGTCGAACACGAGCAGGGCCGGGTCCACGACGAGGGCGCGCGCGATGCACATCCGCTGGCGCTCGCCGCCCGAGAGGCGCGCGCCGGCCTCGCCGAGCCGCGTGTCGAGGCCCTGGGGCAGGCGCCGCACCACGTCGGCGACCGCGGCGGCCTCGAGCGCGGCCCACAGGCGCGCGTCGTCGGCGTCGGGGGCGACGAGGCGGAGGTTGTCGCGGACGCTGCGGTCGAAGAGGCGCGGGTCCTGCGGGACGACGCCGACGCGGCGGCGCCAGGCGTCGCCCGCGTACGTCGCGAGGTCGGCGCCGTCGAGGGTCACGCGGCCCTCGGTGGGGCGGCGCAGGCCGAGGACGAGGTCGACGACCGTCGACTTGCCGGCGCCCGACGGGCCCACGAGCGCGACCGTGCGGCCCGGCTCGAGGGTCAGCGAGAGGCCGTCGAGGACGAACGGGCCGTCCGGCCGGTAGCGGAACCGCACGCCGTCGAGCACGAGCCGGTGGGGGCCCGCGCCGGGCCGGGCCTCGCCGTCGCGTTCCGGGTCGGCGCCCGGGTCCGTGAGGAACGCCTCGAGCACCGGGACCGCCGAGAGGTCGGCGGCGAGCGCCGCGCGCGTGCTCGGCAGCGCGAGGAACCGCGGGAGGAGGCGATAGAAGGTGAAGACGTACGTGAGGAGCGGCGCGGGCCCGCCGCCGCCGCGCATGGGGAGCACCGTCGAGCCGAGCCAGAGCATGCCGAGCACGACGATGGCGCCGCAGAGCTCGCTCGCGGGGGGGATCGCGTCGAGGGCCTCGCGCTGGCGGCGCTGCGCGTCGAGGAACGCGCGGTCGCTGCCGTCGAAGCGCTCGACGGCGTCGTCGGTGCGGCCGAGGACCTTCAGGAGCTTCAGCGCGGCGAGGGTCTCGTGGACCGTGGCCGAGAGCGGGCGGCTCACCTCGCGCATGCGGCGCGCGTACCGCTCGACGGGGCGTCGGAGCAGGCGGATGGCCCCGGCGGTGACGACGAGGAACGCCATGGCGGCCACGGTGAGCGCGGGGGCCATGTAGAAGAGGAGCGCGAGGTAACACGCGGCCATGGCGGAGACGACGCCGAGCTGCACGAAGCCGGTGGCCGCGTGGGAGAGGCGGTCGGTCTCGCGGAGGATGAGGGTGTCGTGGTCGCCGGAGGAGCGGCCCTCGAGCCACGCGACGGGCGCGCGGGCCACGCGCTCGAAGATGCGGCGGCGGGCGGTGGCGGCGACGGCGGAGCCGACGCGCTCGCGCAGCGCGGCGGCGAGCCACCACATGACGCCGCGGATCGCGATGCCGCCGAGGATGAGGCCGACGAGGACGGCGCGCTGGCCGTTGGGCGAGAGGCCGCGCAGCAGCGGCACCACGCGCGAGAACGGGCCGAGGCGGTCGGGCAGGCCGGCGTCGGAGACCGACAGCAGGACCATGAGGAGGCCGAGGGAGGCGACCTCGAACGCGCTGGCGAGGCAGCCGAGCACCATGGACGCCACGACCCGCCCGCGGTGGGGGCGGAGCCAGGTCCAGAGCGGGCGCCAGGCGGGCCCGGTGTCGGCCGAGGGGCTGCGCGTCATCGGGGGCGATGGTATGGGGGGCGTCGGCGGACCCCCACATTGGAGCCGTTCCCCGTGCTGGTCTTCGTGTGCCGTTCGCATCCCGAGCCGACGCAGACGTTCCACCGCCGGATGGCGGCGGCCGTCGCGGCCCTCGGCGTGCCGACGACGCGGGTGGCCCTGCGGCGGGCGCGGGGCGCGCCGCCGGGCCCGGCCGACGACGGCACCCGGTTCCTGCGGGAGGAGGGCGGCTCGGCCCTCGCGGCGTTCGCGCGGCGGCCGCTGCGGGCGCTCGCGCTCCTCGCGGGCGGCGTGTGCCGGGCGCGCTCGGGCGACAAGGAGGGCGGCCGGCTCGGCGCCGTCGCGGCGTGGCGCGACGGGCTCGCGCTCGCCGACCTCGTGCGCCGGCGCGGCGACGTCACGCGCCTCCACGCGCAGTTCGCGGGCTGGGACGCGACCGCGGCGCGCGTGGCGGCGGCGCTCACGGGCGTGCCGTTCGGCTTCGAGGTCCACAACCCGTACCTGCTCGTCGTGGGGCGCGGCGCGCTCGCGGCGAAGGTGCGGGCGGCCGACGTGGTGACCGCGATCGCCGCGACGACGCGCCGCCGCGTCCTCGACCTCGTGCCCGAGGCGGCGGACCGCGTGCGCGTCGTCCGGTGCGGGGTCGACGTGGCGCACCCGCCGACGCCGACGGCCTCGACGCCGCGGTTCGACGTCGTCGCGGTCGGCAGCCTCGTGCCGCGCAAGGGGCACGACGTCCTCGTGCGCGCGGTCGCGCGGCTGGCGGCCACGCGCCCCGGCGTGCGGGCCGCCGTCGTGGGCGAGGGGCCCGAGCGGCCGCGCCTCGCGGCCGCGATCGCGGCCACGGGCGCGCCCGTGACGCTCCTCGGCGCGCTCCCCGAGGCCGAGGCGGGCGCGGTGGCGGCGGCCGCGCGCGTCGCGGCGCTCGCGTGCGTCGTCGCGCCCGACGGCGACGAGGACGGCGTGCCGGTGTCGCTGATGGAGGCGATGGCGGCAGGCGTGCCCGTCGTCTCGACGCCCGTCGGCGGCATCGCGGAGCTCCTCGACGACGGCCGCGCGGGCCTCCTCGTCGCGCCCCACGACGCGGCGGGCCTCGCGTCGGCCCTCGGCCGTCTCCTCGACGACCCCGCGCTCGCGGCGCGCCTTGCCGCCGCGGGCCGCGAGGCCGTCCGCGCGCGCCACGACCTTCCCTCCTGCGCGCGCGACCTCGTCGCGGCGCTCGGCGTGGCCCCCGCGCCCGCCCGGCCCGCCGGTCGATAGCCCGGGGTGCAGCGGTGGCCGTGCGCGCCCGAGACGGGCCCGGCGTGCGGGCTCGGGGACCGGTCGTCGGCACCTCGTGCGACGTCCGTCGACGGAGGACGCTCCCGCACCGTCCGGCCGTGCGCACGGCGCTCGTCCGTCTCGGCCGCGACTTCGCACTTGCCGTAGAGTGGCCGGACCTTGCGTCCGGACCGCCGCATCCTCTTCGTCGCCTTGGTGCTTGCACTTGTCGTTGTCCTCGTCACGAGTGGGACTTGGGGCACGCGACCGGATCGACCGGATGAAGCGGCGAGGCGGGGTGGCAACGACGCGCCGCCGCCCGTGCTCGGTGCGAGGGGTGGGGACCGTGGCCTGATGGCCGCACCGGACGTCGACTGCTCCGGCGTGGGCGTGCACGAGGAGACGCCCGACGCTCCGGCGCCCGAGACGCCGCAGCCGCCGGCGGTCTACACGACGCCCGATCTCGATGACCGTCCCGTAGCGCCCCGTTCGGTCGCGTGCACCGTGGTCCTGCAGTTCCCATCGAGTTGGTGTCGTCCGGATCTGGACGTGCGACCGCTCGGGAGGTGGACGGTCCGCGGGAAGGACGACGACGACGCGGACCCAGAGCACCTCGTGCCCTTTGACGGGCGAATCGAACTGGATGCGGCGACGGTCGAGGAGTGGGGCACCGGCCGACTCGAGGTCGAGGTGCCGGGCCTCCGACCGCGACACGTGACTCGGCCGGAGCCTCCACCCGCGACCGGCTCGACGATCGCCCTCGCGCTCGAACCGGAAGACGCGATCCGCACGTGGACCGGTCGCGTCGTCGACGAGCACGGTCGCGGCGTGCCGGGCGCTGGCGTGGGCCGATTCGACGAGGGCGACAGCCTTGTCCCTTCGGCCGTGGTGCGGACGGATGCGGTCGGTGAGTTCCGGATCGCAGTGCCCCGTGACACCGCGGAGCGTCCGGACGATGCGTCGCCGACCGTGTGGTTGGTCGCCGCGACTCCGGGACAGCGCCCCGCGGAGACTTCAGCGCCGTCCGGCGGCGCGGAGGGTCTGGAACTGCGAATGGGGGGACGCCGGTCGGACCCGATCCTGCGCGTCGTGCTGGAGACACCGGCCGGTGGGCCGGCGGTCGGAGCGCGGCTCCTCCTGCACGCCGCGGACGAGGTGGGCTTCGACGACTTTGGGCTTCCGCGATCGACGAACGCCGGAAGCGGAGACCCGCTGGTCGCCCGAGCCCACGCGGTCGTCGAGCGCGTCCGCGGTCGCAGGACCCTGCGTTCGCAGGGGTGGTACCCCGTGCAGGATGGGGCGTGGCTGCAAGACCACGTCGCGGATGCCGATGGAGTCGTCGACGTGCTCGGGGTGTCGCCGGGGCGGTACGCCGTGCAAGCGGTGCTCCTGCCTCCGACGGAGGCCGATCGGGGTTCGCTGTTCGGGGCGCACCGGATGAGTTCCACGTTGCGGGCGGACGTCACCGTCGCGGCGGGGTCGGACATCACGGAGGTCGGGCTGCGCTTCCCCGCAGGGCGCGCTGTGGAGGGTCGGATTCGCGTCGAGACGGATCCGACCTGGAATGACGGCAAGGTGCGTCACACGCATTGGGTGAGTACGATCGGCGTTCCGTGGGGTGGCGTGACGGTCGAAACAGGCATCCGAGGTGACGGCGCGCCCTACACGGGCCGTTTCCGCTGGGAAGGACTGGGGCCCGAGGCGCGTACGCTGCGGATCTGGACGTCGCCGCTGGGCGCCCAGGAAGTCGAACTCCCGGCGGGTCCGGTCGGCGGCGTGGTGGACCTGGGGGAGATCGTCGTGCGCAACGCCTCGGCGCTGCTTCGCGTGTCAATCACCGCGCCGGTCCGTGCCGACGGCTCCGAGCCCGCCGTGCCGCGCATCACGTTGGAGTCGTTCACGGCCGGTGGATCGGGCCTGACGCCGCCGGTCGTGTCCGTGCTGGCCTTCCGCGAGTCTGGGTTCGCCGACCTGCTGGTCCGACGGCGGCTGACGGCGGACGACCGGCTTCGTGTCACATGGCGCGGCCACACCGGCGTCCTCGACGGACCATTCGTGTTCGGCGAAGCCGCCGATCCGATGCACGTGTCGCTCACCCCGATCCCGGAGACGAGCGGACGCTGACGCCTCGGCCAGGTCGTGGCCGGTGACGGTGCTGGACCTGGAGCGGACGGGCCGCAGGGTGGGCGATCGAGCGAGGGGGCCGGGAAAGCCGATCGTCGGAGGAGCCTTCGGACCTACGATCTCCCCGTGCCGCCGGTCCTCGCGATCGTCACCGAGCTCCCGACGCCGTACCGGGCGCCGCTCTACGACCTGCTCGCCGCGCGCGGCGTCGTCACGCCCCACGTCCTCTACCTCGTCGCGCGCGAGGTGCTGCGCGCGTCGTGGGCCGTCGACGTGTCGGGGCACCGCCACGAGCACCTGAAGGGCGGCTCGCTCACCGTGCGCGGGCCGAAGGGGCCCTTCACCTGGAAGTGGACCCGCGGCGTCGCGCGGCGGCTGGACGCGCTGCGGCCCGACGTGGTGCTCGTGTCGGGCTGGGCCCACGGCGCGATGCACGCGGCCTCGCGCTGGGCCGCGCGCCGCGGCGTGCCGTCGCTCGTCGTGAGCGAGAGCCACCTGCGGCCGCACCGGCTCGCGCTGCGATCCTGGGCCCGCGACCGCGTGGCCCGGCCGCTCGTGGCGCGCGCGTCGGCGTGGCTGCCGGTGTCGTCGAAGGCGCAGGCGCTCCTCGAGCACCTCGGCGCGGACGCGGCGCGGTGTTTCGTC
>JAEUHO010000398.1 GCA_016795345.1 Planctomycetia bacterium
CCCCGGCGCGCGCCGGGGCCCCGCCGTCACCGGCGCGGCATCCAGGACAACGTGACGTGGACGAGGGTCCAGTACGGGAACGCCTCGCGCGAGAGCAGGAGGCGGAGGCCGGTCATCGACGGGTCGTTCGCGAACCCGAAGGCCCAGACCGCGGCGAGGCCGGCGAGGAGCGCGAGCAGGCCGAGGTGCAGCGCGTTGAAGCCCGCGACCGTGGTCCGCATCCACGTCCACGAGCCCACGCGCGGCGCCACGGCGGGCGGGGGCGCGGTCGCGAGCCGGCGCAGCGTGAACACGTACCAGATCACGACGTGGGTCGCGACGAGGGCGTAGAAGCGGCCCGTCAGCGCGATGCTCGCGAAGAACACGCCGTAGACGCCGAGGAGCACCACGACGAGCGGGCGGTGGCGCCGGGCCTCGGCGGGCGCGCCCGCGACGGGCCCGCGCGCGAACGCGCGCAGGCAGAGGTGGGCCGCGACGAGCGCCGCCACGACGCCCGCGCCGGCCACCGCCACCCGGAGCGCGACGGGCGCCGTCGCGAGGTGGAGGGGGCGGGCGAGCTTCGGCAGCCCGATCGCGAGGCCGCCCGCGGCGGTCGCGAGCATCACGCACAGGACGAACCCGCCCAACGCGAGGCCCGCCCGCCGGGCCTCCGCGGGCGGCGCGTCGCCGTTCGCCCCGTAGAACCAGGCCTCGTCACGGAGGTCGTGCAGGAGGAAGTAGACGGCGAAGAGGCCCATGGCCACGCCGCCCTCGCGCCCGCCGAGCGCGCCGAACCCGAGGCACGCGAGGACGGCGGCCCCGGCGAGGGCCGCGAGCGTCGCCGCGCCGCGCCCGGACCGCACCTTCTGCGACGTCGCGAGGAACAACGTCGCGACCAGCGTGTGCGCGACGGCCAGGAGGCGCGTCGCCGTCTCCGTGGCCTCGCGCACGAAGCGGGCCGCGCGGTCGGCGGACGGCGTGACCGCGCGCTCGAGCACGCCGAACGCGAAGAACAGCGCGAACACCCCGAGGGTCCCGAGGAGGGCGAGGAGGGCGTTGCGCTCCGTGACGGTCAGGGGGCGGCGGGGGCGGGCGGCGACGGCGTCCACCCCGGGATCCTACGACGGGGGCGCCGCGGCTCCCACGCCGGGCCGTGTCAGCGGTCGTCCGTGCCGTCCGGCGACCGCGCGGGGGGCGGGGCCTTGCGCGCGTCGCGCTGCTGCTGCGCCTGCCGCAGCGCCGTCTCGGCGCCCCAGGCCTCCGTCGCGGTGAGCCAGCCCCGCAGCGGGTCGAGCAGCGCGATCGCCACCGCGTCGCGGTCCTCGACGACCGCGGTGACGGCGGCCTCCACGGCGCGCACGCGGGCCTCGACGGCGAACGGGTCGAGGGTCGAGGACGACAGCCGGAGCACGTAGACGGTGCGGTCCTCGCGGCCGTCGCCCAGCGGCCGGCCGCCGGTGCCCGCGGGGATCGCGACGTGGTCGCCGCGGACGTCGGGGTTCCCGCTGCCGCCGACCTGCTCCTGCCACTGCGCCTTGCCCGCGGCGTCGAAGCAGATCGTGCGGTCCGGCGCCACCCAGACGATCCGGCCCGCCACCGGGTCGCCGCCGATCCCCACGCCGTCGGCGCCGTCCTCGACCGCGACGCGGAGGACCTCCTTGCCGTCGGTGGTGAGGCGGGCCCAGCCGTCGCGGAACGCGACGAGGACGTCGGCGCCGAACGCCGCCGCCGCCCGCAGCCCCGCGCCCTCGGGCACCACGACGGACACCGTCCCCGTGGCGGGGTCCACCGCGGTCAGCTGGTCGCGGTCGCTCCGCAGGAGCAGCTTGCCGCCGGACGTCCGCGCGAGGGCGCGCGGCACGTACGTGGGCTCCGACGGGACGGTCTTGACGGCCTCCGGCGCGCCGCCGCGGGGGCGGCGGTACAGCTTGCGCCCGCGGGCCACCAGCCAGACGTCGCCGTCGTCGCCGGCGGCCGCCGCGAGGAAGGGCCCGAGGTCGCGGCCGCGGAGCACGAGCCCGCCGCCGTCGTCGAGCTCGAACCGCGCGAGCTCGCCGCGGCCGGTCAGCGCGAACACGGTCCCGTCGGACACGAGCACGGCGCGCGGCAGCCGCGCGACGGCGGTCGACGCGAGCCCGAGGTCGTCGCCGGTCGCGGCGTCCGCGGAGCCCACGCTCCCGTCGACGCCGCCGAACAGGAGCCGGCCGCCGTGCAGGACCACCGGCGCGAGGCCCGGGATCGGCGTCTCGCCGAGCTCGCGGGAGAAGAGGATGCGGCTCGACAGCCGGCCCTCGCGCAGCGCGTCGTCGAGCTCGACCGCCGCGGCGTCGTCGGTGGCGGCGTCGTCGGGGGGCTCGCCCCGCGCCGCGCGCGCCGCCGCGCGCATCCCGACCCGCTCGTACGCGTCCGCGAGCACGGCGCGCGCGGCCGCGTCGCCGGGGCGGAGGAACAACGCGCGGCGCGCCAGCAGCCGCGCCAGCCACGGCACGCCCGCGTCGAGCGCGCGGCGCGCGGCCTCGCGTTCGACGTCGGCGTCGGCGGAGCCCTCCTCGACGCGGACGAGGAACGTGCCGGCGTCGAGCTCGCCGTAGCCGTGCGTCGCGACGTACTGGCGCAGCCACGCGTCGAGCGTGACGTCGGCGTCCCCCGCGCCCCGGCCGCGCAGCGACGCGAGGTCGGCGCCCCGGCCGGTGACCGCGAGGGCCAGCGCGAGGGCCGCGACGGGCTCGAGGCCGCCCGGGGCGTACCACCCGGCCACGCCGCGCAGCGTGGCGGGCGCGCGGTCGAACCCGTCGAGGAGCGCGGTGACGACGTCGTCGCCGGTCGGCGCCTCGCCCTCCTCCCCGCACAACGCGACGATGGCGCCGGCGACCACGCGCGGGTCGTCGCTCCGCGCGATCACCGCGAGCAGCGCCGGCCGCGCCTCGGGCAGGAGCCCGCGCACGCCGCGCCCGGCGGCGGCCGCGGCGTCGAGCGCCGCGTAGTCGGTGTCGTCGAGGTTGCGGACGTCCACGTCGCCGCCGGCGCGACGCGGCAGCACCAGCTGCGGGAGGATCCGCTCGAGCCGCGCGCGCAGCAGCCGCGGCATCCGCGCCGCGACGCGCGCGACCGAGCCGTCGTCGGCCCGCGTCTCGAGGCGCCGCAGGATGCGGTGGACGGCCGCGGCGGGCGACCCGCCGAGGGCGCTCGCGTCGTCGAGCGCGCGCTCCCAGGCGGCCTCGTCCTCGGCGGGCACGCCGCCGGCGAGGATCGAGATCCCCACGGCCTCGAGCTCGAGCTCGGCGCGCCGCCGCGTCTCGAAGCGGTCGTCGTCGAGGTCGCGGCCGAGCCGCGCGATGGCCGCGGGGTCGGCGCCCGCCGGACGGCCCGGGACCGCGGCCGCGAGGACCGCGGCGACGGCGAGCGCGGCGAACCGGCGGGGAGCGCGCATCCCGGCGATCCTACCGCGGCGCCCGCGCGGCGGGGCGGGCCGTCAGATCCCGCGCGCGCGGTAGCGCCGCTCGGCCTCGGCGTTGAAGGCGAACCCGTCCGGCAGGTTCACGCTCTTGTAGACCGTCGGCGCGATGCCGCGCGCGAGCAGCGCCTCCACCGTCGCGGCCTGCAGCGCCCACCCCGCCGCGACGTTGAGCAGCCCCGACAGCGGGCAGATGGGGGCGCCGAGGCCCGGCACCTCGACGGCCGCGTCGCCCACCGGGCCTCGCGTGTCCACGACGCGGTCCGCGACCTCGAACAGCCGCTTCCCCGACGAGTGCCTCGCCTCGACGCTCCGCGAGAACGCGACGCACGTGATCGCGACGACCGCGCAGCCGCGGGCCTGCGCGCCGAGGGCGAGCGCGACCGGGAACGGCTCCTTGCCCGAGTTCGACACGAGCCACAGGACGTCGCCGGGCGCCAGCGAGGCCCGCTCGGCGACCATGCGGCCCATGGCCTCGTTGTCGTAGTAGTACCCGGACGCGAGGCCCGCCGGCTCGCGGCCCGGCGGCGTCGCGTGCGCCAGGTCGAAGCGCACCTCGATCGCGTGCAGGCCCACGAGCCCGCCGGCGCGGCGCACGGGCTCGCGCGCGGTGTGGCCGGTGTCGAAGTGGTGCAGGCGCCCGCCCGCCGCCAGGCGGTCCGCGGTGAAGGCGGCGGCGGCCTCGAGCTCGACCGACGCCTCGCGGCGCAGCGTCGCCAGATGGGCCGAGGCGAGGTCGAAGAAGCGGTCGGCGAGGGTCACGGGCGGGATCCTACCTCCCCGACCCGTGCCGGCCGCGCGGCCGT
This sequence comes from Planctomycetia bacterium, assembly GCA_016795345.1. GTDB lineage: Bacteria > Planctomycetota > PLA2 > PLA2 > JAEUHO01 > JAEUHO01. The sequence goes on from JAEUHO010000398.1 coordinate 4,240, forward strand.
GCGGCGGTCGGCGGGGACGGGGGCGGGGACCCGCGGCCGTGCTCCGGGACGCGAGGCCCGGCGGCCGCCGGGCCTCGCGTCCCCCCGCGCCCGACCGCCGGCCCGCGGGGGCCGCGCGGCGTCACGCGCTGCCGAGGGAGCGGCCCTTCGGCAGCGCGTCGAGCAGCGCGCGGACCTTCGCGACGGCCTCGTCGACGGGGACCAGCTCGGTCACGCCCGTGCGGCGGACGGTGACCTCGACCTTGCCCTCGACGACGTGTTTGCCGATGGTCACGCGCACGGGGTACCCGACGAGCTCGGCGTCCTTGAACTTCACGCCCGCGCTCTGGTCCTCGCGGTCGTCGAGCACGGTGTCGACGCCGCTCGAGAGGAGCGCGTCGTGGATCGAGGTCGCGGCGCCCGCGGCCACGGGGTCGTTGCCGCGCGCGAGGACGACGACGACCTGGTAGGGCGCGATGGCCGGCGGCCACACGATGCCCTTGTCGTCGTGGTTCTGCTCGATGGCGGCCGCGGCGATGCGGGAGACGCCGATGCCGTAGCAGCCCATCACGAACGGCTGCTTCTTCTGGGCCTTGTCGAGGAAACACGCGTCCATGGCCGACGAGTACTTCGTGCCG
>JAEUHO010000084.1 GCA_016795345.1 Planctomycetia bacterium
ACCGACAGGGTGCGGCGCGGCGGTCCCTTGGGCGACCCGCGAACGGCCCCCCCCCTCCTCCTGCCGCGGCCCGACGCGGCCGGCGCAGGCGCCCCGAGCCATTGGATATTACTAACATCCATGGCCACATCCTATCCATGCGAACGCCCGACGACCTCGGCCCCTACCTCGACCGGATCGCCGTCGTCCTGCGCGACGTCGACGCGCGGGTCACCGCGCTCGAGCCGGCCGGCGACGCGAAGGCCGGGACGGTGCTCGCCGATGCGCGGATCGCGATCCGTCTGCGCGGCCAGACCGTCCGGCTCCACGTCGAGGTCAAGCGCACCCACCTAGCGACCGCGGTCGCTCGGGCGCTCGTGGCGACCCTCGGCGCACGCGCCCCCGAATGGATCCTCTTCGCCCCCTACGTCGGCCGGCCCCTCGGGGAGTTCTTCGCCGAGCACGGGCTCAACTACGTCGATCTCGCCGGCAACTGCTTCCTGCGGGCCGGGCGGAACATCGCATTCCGGGTGGAGGGGCGCACGCCGTACACCCCCACGCGGCGAGCTCGCGGCGTCCGCGCGGCGGGAGTGCGGGCGCTGTTCGCGCTCGTCGCCGACCCGACGCTGCTCGAAGCGACCGGCCGAGCGATCGCGAACGCCGCGCAGACCGTGCATCCCACGGCGCTCGGCGCGGTGCGCCGCCTCGAGGATCTCGGTGCGATCGCCTGCGAGGGGCGTCGGCGACGCTGGCTCCCGGGCGGACTGCGGGTCGCGCTCGAGCGCTGGCTCGACGAGTACGAGACGGTGCTCCGTCCCGCGCTGCTCGTCGGGACGTATCGAACCCCGGACCGGACCCCCGCGGAACTCGACGCGCGGGTCGCGGCGCTGGCCGCGACGGACGCGCGGGTGCGGTTCGGGGGGACCGCCGCCGCCGACCGCATCGCGCCGCACCACCGCGGCGAGACGACAGTCGTCCACGTGGACGGTGACGCGAAGCGGATCCTCGCGCGGCTCCGCGCGGCGCCGGACCCACGCGGGACGCTGGTCGTGATGGGCATGCCAGGGCCGCTCGCCGCGGTCGGCGCCACCCCGGACACGGTACATCCGCTCCTCGTGTACGCGGAGACGCTGCACGCCGCCGACGACCGCGCCCTCGAGGCGGCTCGGGCACTGCGAGCCAAGGCCCTGCGGAAGTACGCGTGAGCCCGTTCACGCCCGCGCAGGAAGCGGCGCTACGGTCGCTGCTGGCCCTCTGGGGACACGATCACGTCGTGCTCGTCGGCGGGGCCGCACTCGGCGCCCTGACCGCGATGACGTGGAGGACGACGAAGGACATCGATCTGCTCGTGACGGCGGAACCGGCAGAGGCGACCCGACAGCTCGCCGCGCATCCCGGCTGGACGAAGGACCCCGTCCACGAACCCCGATGGATGTTCCGCGGCGAGGTCGCCGCCGACATCATCCCCGTGGACCCGGCGAGCGTCGCGAGCGACCGGATCGTGTGGCCGGAGTCGGGTGCGGCCATGAGCACGGAGGGGCTCGAGCTCGCCCGCGCACTCGCGGCTCCGCTCGCCCTCTCGTCCGGCGGCACCGTCCGCGTCGCGCCGATGCCCGTGATCGTGCTGTTGAAGATGGTGTCGTTCCTCGACCGTCCGCACGACCGCGTCCGCGACCTCGCCGACATCGCATGGTCCCTGCACGACTACGTCCCGGACGCCGACGAGCGGCGGTTCGACCTGCCGTTCGGGGCCCTCGGGATCGAGTTCGACCAAGGCTCGTCCTACCTGATGGGCGCGGAACTTCGCGCGATCGCGGCCGACCACGAGGCGCTCGTCGATCACTTCGTCCGGGCGGTCGAGGGCGGCTGGATCGACACGATGGCGCTGGGCGCCCCGACTGCCTGGCGACGCGATCCCGCCGAGCTTCGGCGGCAGCTCCGCGCGTTCCGGCTCGGCTTCGACGGCGCTCCACACTGATCGGCGTGGCCGCCGCGACGCCACCTCGCACGCCGCCCCCTGCCCACGTCGTCTCCGCGTCCCGCCTTCCCGACCCACCGCCCACGCGGTACAGCGCGCCCACCTCCGCGATCGCGTTGTCGAGCGGGGCTCGCGACGGGCGCGCTCGGGACCGAGTCCGGCGCGCAACCCTCAACGAGAACGGCGGAGACGGGAGGTCCCGTCTCCGCCGTGGGAGGGCTGTTCCAGGAGGGTTGGACCTGCGAACGAGCCGCGAGAGGGAGCGCCGCGGAGGGCGCGTCGGTTCAGTTCGAGCCGTCCGTCGCGATGCGGTCGAGGACGAACGTGCCGATCGCGCGGCCGAGCGAGAGGCCGTTGTCGTTGTCGAAGCGGAAGTGGATGCCGCCGTACAGGCGGGAGTCCTTCGCCTCGTTGGCCATCAGCGCCAGCTCGATCGCGTCGTCGGGGAAGAAGTAGCCCAGCACCTGCGACGCGGCGCCCGAGGTCGACGAGTGACCCGACGGATACGTCGGGAACGGCGGCGTCGCGATGATCGGGAGGAACGCCCCCTGGCCGCCGACGTCGCGTCGGATCGTCGTGACCGGCCGCTCGATGTCGTAGAAGTACTTGCACTCCCAGCACGCGATGAACGCGTCCTGCTGCGCGGCCCCGAGGGCGGCCAGCATGCGCGCGAAACGGCACTCGTTGAGCGCGTACGTGACGCCGAGGTCGGTGGCGATCTGGTTCCAGTGGCCCGGCGGGGTGTACGTGCCGGCGCCGTCGGCCCAGAAGAGCGCGATGTTCGTGCGCTCGGCGTTGAGCGTCAGGGCGACGTCGAGGACCTCGTCGCGCTGGAAGACCCACTCGGCGGAGTTGTAGGCCGGCGGCGCGCTCGGACGGACGAAGTCGGCGCTCGGCAGCACCCACGTGTCGACGGTGCCCCAGCCGGGGAGCAGCGGCGTCCCGGCGAACGCCGGCGGCGTCGGGATCCAGCGGCCGACGAGACCGGTCGACATGTACGCGGCGGTCAGCGGGGCCTGGACGGCCGGGGCGCCGCCGTCCGACGACAGGCGGGCGAGCGCGGCGAGCGCAACGGAGTGGCCGATGGCCTCGCCCGCCGTGACGTCGCTCGGGAAGTGGACGCACGCGTCGAGGTCGGCGTTCACCGCGGACTGGTGGAGCGCGTCCGTCGCCGCGATGTCGAGCGGGAAGAGGACGTTCATCACCTCGCGGGCCGCGGCCGACATGGCGGCGCGCTCGCTCACGTAGGACGGGCTGTCGTGCTCGACGCCGTACGTCGCCGGCGGGTTCGGGAACGCCGACGGACGCGCCCGCAGGTAGGCGTACTTCGTGTCGAACGCCGAGACCATGGCGTCGTACATCGCCATGGACACGATGGCGTAGGCACGCGAGGCGAGCGGCGGGTTGACGGAGCGGGCCGCGACGCGGCCGCGCAGGTACTCGTTCCAGCGACGGCAGGTCCCGCCGTTCCAGAAGTCGATGTTGTTCGTCTCGGTCATGCCGCGGGCCAGCGCGCGGGCGCGCAGCGTGTCGAGCTCGGCGGCGACCGACGCGTCGAGCGGCGACGCCGGCGCGGCCGGACGGATCGTCCCGACGTCCAGCACGAGCCACGTCCGCCAGTCGCCGGCGGTCGGCTCCTCGGGCGTGAGGCTCGTGTACTGGAGGAAGTCGTCGTTGTTCGCGTCCCCACCGCCGCCGCAGCCGGCGAGGGGCAGCGCGAGGGCCGCGAAGGCGAGGAGGAAGCGGGGAGAGACGGGGCGCATGCGGGGTGGTTTCCGTGGGTTCGCATCCCACGAACGGCGACGGGACCGTTGCATTCCCACCCGGTCCCGGCGGGACCTCCGCCCGGCCGTCGGCCGCCGACGGGACGGCTGGGCCCGTCCCCCGCCGGAAATAGGCTGGAAGGGATGTCCCCCCCGGGTCACCCCCACGGCGCCGAGGTCCTCTCGGTCATCCGCCGCTTCGACCACGACCCCGACCTCGCCGGGCTCGTGGTCGAGCACCGGATCGAGCCCCCGCTCGAGGCGTCCTACGCCGACCTGCCGGAAGGGCTCGACCCGCGGCTCGCCCCCGCCCTCGCCGCCCGCGGCGTCAAACGCCTCTACGTCCACCAGCGCGACGCGTACGACCTCGCCGTCGCCCGCCGCGACGTCGTCGTCGTCACGCCGACCGCGTCGGGCAAGACGCTCTGCTACAACCTGCCCGTCCTCGACGCGGTCCTCAAGGACCCCGACGCGCGGGCGCTCTACCTCTTCCCGACGAAGGCGCTCTCCCGCGACCAGTCCGCCGAGCTGATCGACCTCATGGCGGCCACCGGCGCGCCGCTCGGCTCCGCGGTCTACGACGGCGACACCCCGCCCGCCGAGCGCCGCGTCGTCCGCGACCGCGCCCACGTGATCCTGTCGAACCCCGACATGATCCACACCGCGATCCTCCCCCACCACGCGCGGTGGATGAAGCTGTTCGAGAACCTCAAGTACGTCGTCCTCGACGAGCTCCACCACTACCGCGGCGTCTTCGGCAGCCACCTCGGTAACGTGCTCCGCCGCCTCCGCCGCATCTGCCGCTTCTACGGCAGCGACCCCGTCTTCATCGCCTCGAGCGCCACGATCGCCAACGCCCGCGAGTTCGCGACCACGATCCTCGGCCGCGAGCCCGCGCTCGTCACGCGCTCCGGCGCGCCCCGCGGCGAGCGCCACCTCTTCCTCGTCAACCCGCCCATCCTCAACCCCCAGCTCGGCCTGCGCGCGTCCTACCTCTCGACCACGCGCCAGGTCGCCACCGCCTTCCTCGAGGCCGGCGTCCACACCATCGTCTTCGCGGGCTCCCGCGTCACGACCGAGGTGATGGCGAAGTACCTGAAGGACCTCTTCCGCCACGACCTCGAGGCGTCGGGCCGCGTCATGGCCTACCGCGGCGGCATGCTCCCGAAGGAACGCCGCGAGATCGAGCGCGGCCTGCGCGCCGGCCGCATCCTCGGCGTCGTCTCCACGAACGCCCTCGAGCTCGGCATCGACATCGGCGCCCTCGACGCCTGCGTCATGGCCGGCTACCCGGGCACCGTCGCGTCCTTCCGCCAGCAGTCCGGCCGCGCGGGCCGCCGCATGGCGCCCTCCGCCGCGGTCCTCGTGCTCCGCAGCCACCCCCTCGACCAGCACCTCGCCGACCACCCCGAGGACCTCCTCGACGCCGCCCCCGAGAGCGCCCACGCCAACCCCGACAACCTCCAGGTGCTCGTCAGCCACCTCAAGTGCGCCGCCTTCGAGCTCCCCATCGACGACGGCGAGGACTTCGGCCGCGAGGACGTCCCCGCGGTCCTCGCCTACCTCGAGGAGCACGGCGTCCTCCGCCACACCGGCGGCCGCTGGCACTGGGCCGCCGACGTCTACCCCGCCAACGACGTCTCGCTCCGCAGCGTCACCTCCACGAACTTCGTCGTCATCGACACGACGGAAGGCCGCAACGAGGTCATCGCCGAGGTGGACTTCGCGTGGGCGTTCACGACGATCCACGAGGGCGCCATCTACATGGTGCAGAGCGAGCAGTACCACGTCGACACGCTCGACTGGGACCGCCGCAAGGCCTTCGTGCGCAAGGTCGAGAGCGAGTACTACACGGACGCGATCTCCTACGCGAAGGTGAAGGTGCTGCAGGTGCTCCGCGAGGGCGAGCCCCCGCCGCCGCCGGCCGGACCGGGCGACGCGGCGGGCGCCCCGACGGAGGCACGGGACGCGACCCCCGACCCGCGCGGTACGCGAGGCCCGGTGGCCGGCGCTTCCTCCCGCTCCCCCTCCCCCTCGGCACCCGCCGAACCCGGCGACTCGCCCGCCTCGCCCGCACCGGTTCCCGAGCCCATCGTCCCGAGCTACGGCGAGGTCGAGGTCGTCCGCAAGGCGGTGGGCTACAAGAAGATCAAGTTCTACACGCAGGAGAACCTCGGCTTCGGCGACATCCTCCTGCCCGAGGACCTCTTCCACACGCAGGCGACGTGGTTCACGGTGCCGAAGGACGTGATCGCGAGCCTGCGCGCCCCGCAGAGCGACGTGATCGACGCGCTCGCGGGCGTCGCGAACCTCGCGCACGGCCTCGCGGCGTTCCTCCTCATGTGCGACGGGCGCGACCTCGGCGTGGTGCTCGGCGACCGCGCGCAGGAGTGGTTCCTGCGCCGCATCCGCTTCCTGTCGCCCGCCGCGCAAGCCGCGCTCGGCCCGAACCAGCCGCCGCCGCCCGACGCGTTCGAGCCGACGATCTTCCTCTACGACCAGTATTCGGGCGGCATCGGGCTCGCGGAGGCGCTGCAGCCGCGGTTCCCGGACCTGCTGACGGGCTGCCGCGACCGCATCGCCGCCTGCGCGTGCCGCGAGGGTTGCCCCGCGTGCGTCGGGCCCGTGCAAGAGGTGGGGAAACGCGCGAAGGCGCTCGCGCACCGCATCCTCGACCTCGTGCTCGCCCGGTGGTCCGCGCAGGGCGCGCCGATCCACCCGCTCGACGAACCCGAGCCCGTGGACGCCACGCCGCCGCCCGCCTTCGAGCTCTGACCGCGGCCGCGGCGCCCCGGCGCACGACGGCGGGGCCCGCGCCCACGGCGCTGCGCGGCGCGGCGTCGGTCAGGGCGCGAGGAACAACTCGACGTGGCCGCACGCCGTGCAGACGTACACGCCGACGCGGTCGTCGTCGTCGTCGCTGGCGTCGAGGGCGAGGAGGATCCGCTGGCCGCGGTAGACGAGGTCGGCGTGGCACCGCTCGCAGCGCGGGAGCACGTCGGACCGGGCGGCCGCGGCGCGCTCGAGTGCCTCGGCGCGGGCTTCGGGGGCCGACGTCGCATCGGCGGTCGCGCCCGTCGCGGACGGGGCCGCGTCCACGGGTTCGCTCGCGATCACCGGCGGCACGAGGGGCAGGTCGGCGAGGGCGGGGCCGCCGTCGGACGGCGTGGCCTCGACGGGCTCGAACGTGGGGTCGACGACGCCGTCGCGCGAGGTGCCACACGCCCAGCAGACGTCGAGGCCCGCGTCGATCGCGCGGTGGCACCGGGCGCAGGTCCACGTCATCACCGGACTCCTCCGCCCGCGGGCGCGCGGCGGCGGCGCACGCGCCGCGTCCCGATGGTACGCGCCCGCGGGGGCCGCGCGGGCGGACGCCGCCCGGCGCGGGCCCCCTTGCGGCCCCGTGCCCGACGGCGCAGACTCACGGGCGGAGATCGGTCGATGTCGCGTCGTCTCGTGCTGC
>JAEUHO010000108.1 GCA_016795345.1 Planctomycetia bacterium
GGAGGGCCCGCGTGGCCTCCGCGAGCGCGCGCCTGACGCCCGGCTCGGCCTCGTGGCGCGCGCCCACCGCCTCGGCCTCGTCGGCGAGCGCGCGGAGCCGCGTCGCGTCCGCGTCGTCGGCGGGCGGCGGCGGCGGGGCGGGCACGGCGCCCGCGAGCGCCGCCTCCACGGTGAGCCCCGCGTCGGCGAGCGCGGCCGCGGCGCGCGCGTCGAGCCACGCGGCCGACGGCCGCGCGACCACCGCGGGCGCCGCGAGCCCGAGCACCGCGTGCGCGGGCGCGAGCTGGCGCAGGTACGCCGCCTCCGTCGGGCCCGCGACGTACGCCTCGACGGGGAGGAGCGCGTCCTGGAGCAGCACGCGCCCGACGACGTCGGCGCTCGCGAGGTGCGGCGCCGAGCGCACGAGGGACGCGAGGCCCGCGCGCGTGTGGGGGCTCGGCTCGCCCCGCAGGCGCACGCGGTCGCCGTCGAACCCCACGCGATGGCGTCGGCCGCCGGGCCCGTCGCGCAGGAAGAGCGGCGCCTCGTCGGGCCGCGGCGCGAGCGGCGCGAGCGCGCCCGTGCCCCGCAGGCGCTCGCCCTCGGCGCGCACCGCCGCGCCCACGGCGGCGGCGTCGACGACGAGCCGCGCGAAGACCTCGCCGGCCCACGGCGCGAGCAGCCGCGGCGTGACGAACACGAGCCCCGCGTCGCCGAGCAGCCGCGCGAGCACGGTGGCCGCCCACGTGCCGAGGTCCGTCGGCACGCCCGCGGGCCGCGCGAGCTCCACGGCCGCGCGCGCGCGGTCGGTGGCGGGCAGCGCCTCGGCGAGCGCCGCGAGCGCGGCGTCCACCGTGGCGGCGTCGAGCGCGACGTCGCCGACGCTGCGCCCGTCGCCGCGCGCCGCGAGCGAGAGCGCCCGCGGCTGCCCGGACCCGTCGAGCACCGTCGCCGTGTTGACCTCGTCCCAGTCGTGGTCGTCCGAGGCGACCCAGAACACCGCGACGACGGGACGGCCCGGCGCGGCGAGCCGGCGCGCGTGGGCGAGCGCCCCGAGCGCCTTGTGGAGCACGAGGAGCGGCCCGCCGAACAGCCCGGGCTGCTGGCCCGTCACGACGGCGCGCGCGCCCGCGCCGAGCGCCGCCGCCGCGCGCTCCGCCGCCGGGCCCGCGCCGACGGCGCGCTGGTGCGCGACGAGCGCCGCGACGAGCTCGGGGGGCGGCGGCGCGGCGGGCCTCACGTCCCGGACCCTCGAGTGCGACCGGTGGCGACGCGACGCGCGACGCGCACGAACCTCGGCGACGTCGCGGGGTCGAACGGCGACCCGCGCAGGTCCGACGCCGGCGCGCCCTCGGGCTCGAGCCCGGCCGCGGCGAGCATGGCGTCGAGCGCGGCGGGGGGATGCAGCCGCACGCGCTCCTCCACGACGCCCACGGGGTCGCCGCCCGCGACCGTCTCGAGGCGGATCGTCTTGCGGACGTACGGGCCGCCCGGCGCGACGTCGTCCACGCGGCGCGTGACGTGGAGGCGCACGCCGCGCCGCTCCTCCACGCTCGACGGCACGAGCGTCGCGCGGACCACGGGCGCGTGGAGGAAGTCGAGGACGAACGCGCCGTCGGGCCGCAGGACGCGCGCGACCTCGCCGAGCACGCGCGCGTCGTCGGACGGGTCGTCGAAGTAGCCGAACGAGGTGAACAACGAGACGACGCCGTCGAACTGCGCGGCGAACGGCAGCGCGCGCATGTCGGCGCGGACGTACGTGGGCGTGCCCGGCAGCCCGGGCGAGCGCCGGCGCGCCTCGGCGAGCAGCGTCTCGGAGACGTCGACGCCGGTCACGCGGCAGCCGCGCGCGGCGAGCGCGCGGGCGTAGCGGCCGTCGCCGCAGCCGAGGTCGCGCACGCGGGCGTTCGTGCCGAAGGCGCGCGCGCCGCGCCGCAGCGCCGCGAGCACGCCGTCGGCGTTGCGCTCCGCCTCGGCGTCGTCGCGGTGCGGGTAGACGAGGAGGTACGCCGGCCCGAAGGCCGCGTCCCACCACGGGGCCGCGCCGGCGACGTCACCCGATCCGGCGCGCCGCGGCATGGAGCTCCTCCTTCGCGGTCCGCGCCGCCGCCTCGACCGCGGCGCGCCACGGCGTCGCCGGGTCCTTCGGCGTCGGGAACGTGACGCTGCGGGACGCGTTGACGACCGCGCCGCGGCCGCCGGGGAGGAACGCCACGGCCACGTCGGCCGCCGTCGCGCCCTGCGCGCCGTAGCCGGGGACGAGGAACGGCGTGTCGGGCAGCGCGGCGCGCAGGGCCTTCGCCTGCGCCGGCCACGTGGCGCCGACGACGGCGCCGACCGAGGAGAGGCCGCTCCGGCCGCGGTGCGCCTCGCCCGCCGCGCGGACGAGGGCCGCGGTGCGCTGGTAGAGCGGGACGCCGCCGACGTCGAGGTCCTGGAGGTCGCCGGCGCCGGGGTTGCTGGTGCGCACGAGGACGTAGAGGCCCTTGCCGGCGGCCGCGGCCGCGGCGACGAACGGCGCGAGGGAGTCGGCGCCGAGGTACGGCGCGATCGTGATCGCGTCCACCTCGAAGTCGCCGCCCGGCGCGAGGTGCCCGGCGGCGTAGGCCTCGGCCGTGGTGGAGAGGTCGCCGCGCTTCACGTCGCCGATGACGAGCAGGCCGCGCGTGCGCGCGCCGCGGACGACGCCGCTGTACGCCGAGAGGCCCGCGACGCCGTAGGCCTCGTAGAACGCGATGTTCGGCTTGACGCACGCCGCGTGCGGCGCGACGAGGTCGAGGATCTCGAGGGACCAGCGCAGGAGCGCCTTGCCCGCGTCGCCGCCCGCGGCGGCGGTCACGTCCTTCGGGAGCTTGTCGAGACGGGGGTCGAGCCCGACGCAGAGGGGCGAGGCCTTCTGCGACATGGCGGCGTCGAGGCGGTCGGCGTAGGCGTCCATGCCCCGATGGTACCCGTGGGTCGTGCGGGCCCGGAGCCCGCGGACGTGTGCGCGCGGGCGGACGCGGCCGCGTCAGCGCACGACGGCGGCGGTCCGGGGGCGCAGCCCGCAGCGGCGGAGGAACGCCGCGAGGATCGCGGGCCCGTGCGGCGTCAGGAACGACTCGGGGTGGAACTGCACGCCGTCCACGGGGAGCGTGCGGTGCGCGACGGCCATCACCTCGCCCTCCGGCGAGCGCGCGACGACCTCGAGCGCGGCGGGCAACGAGGCCTCGTCCACGACGAGCGAGTGGTAACGCGCGGCGCGGAACGTGCGCGGCAGGCCCGCGAGCAGGCCGCGACGCGTCGAGCGCACCGCGGTCGCGCGCCCGTGCACCGGGCGGACCGCGCGGCCGACGCGCCCGCCGAACGCGACGCCGATGGCCTGGTGGCCGAGGCACACGCCGAACACCGGGACCGGCGGCGTCGCCCGCGCGCACGCGCGCACGAGCGCCACCGAGATCCCCGCCTCCGCGGGCGAGAGCGGCCCCGGCGAGAGCACGACGCCGGCGGGGCGCGCCGCGAGGACCTCCGCGACCGTCGCGCCGTCGTTCCGCACGACGGCGACGTCGGCGCCGAGCTGGGCGAGCAGGTGCGCCAGGTTGTGCGTGAAGGAGTCGTAGTTGTCGACGACGACCACCGGCCGCGGCCGGCGGCGCCGGCGCGGGAGGGACGGCAGGAGGCGGCCGGGGGTGGGCACGGGTGTGCGTTCGTGGAAAGTGCGACGGGACCGTATCTTGCGGCCGAAGGTCGAGCCCCGCCATGCCCCGCCGCCTGTACTTCGACGCGAACGCCTCGACCCCGCTGCTGCCGGCGGCGGCGGAGGCGGTGGCCCGGGTCGGGACCGAGGCCTGGGGCAACCCCTCGTCCGCGCACGAGGAGGGTCGTCGGGCACGCGCCGCGCTCGACACCGCCCGGGAGCGCGTCGCGACGAGCCTCGGCTGCCGTCCGCGGGAGGTCGTCTTCACGAGCGGCGCGACGGAGGCGCTCCACCTCGCGGTGCTCGGCGCGGCCCGCGCGCGGACCAGCGTCGGGCGGCGGGTCGTCGTGTCGGCGGTGGAGCACCCGGCGGTCCTCGACGCGGCGGACCGGCTGGCGGAGGAGGGATACGACGTCGTCCGCGTCGGCCCGCGCCCCGACGGCGGGATCGACCCGGCGGCCTTCCTGGCCGCGGCGACCCCCGGGACCACGGTCGCGTGCCTGATGGCCGCCAACCACGAGACCGGCGCCGTCTTCCCGGTCCCGGCGGTCGCGGCCGCCCTGCGCACCCGGGGCGTCGTCACCGTGACCGACGCCGCCCTGGCCCCGGGGCTGCTCGACGTCTCGGTGGACGCGTTGGGCGCCGACCTGATCGCCTTCAGCGGCCACAAGATCGGCGGTCCGCGGGGGATCGGGGCGCTGTTCGTCCGCCGCCGGACCCGCCTCGTCCCCGTCCAGCGGGGCGGCGTCCAGGAGGACCGCGTCCGGGGCGGCACCGAGCACGTCGCGGGCGCGGCGGGCTTCGCCGCCGCCCTCGCCCACGCGGTCCGGACCCGGGCCGAACGGGTGGAGCGGCTGACGGCGCTCCGCCGCCGGCTCCTCGAGGGCCTGCTCGCGCTGCCCCACACGTCCCTCGTCGGGCCGGCCGAGGGCGGGCTCGCGAGCACCGTCAACGTCGCGTTCGACGGCTGCGAGGGCGAGGCACTCCTCGTGAACCTCGACCTCGAGGGGATCGCGGTCTCCACGGGCAGCGCGTGCGCGGTGGGGGGCACCGAGGCGAGCCCGGTGCTGCTCGCCATGGGCTGTTCGGCGCGTCGCGCGGCCTCGACGTTGAGGTTCAGCGTTCGCGACGACGTCGGCGAGGCCGACGTGGACCGAGTGTGCGCGGTCGTGACGGGCGTCGTGGGGCGGCTCCGGTCGATGGCGCGGTGACGCTGCGCAAGCCCGCGCCCGCGCGCGGACGCCGCGCACGCGTTCGTGAACACCGAGTTCCCTGATCGAATTCTCACGGGACACGCGCCGGGCGTTGACGTGCCCCCATGACGCCCGTAGGTTCCCGCCCTCGCTGCGGCGGACCTCGCGCCTCGGCTCGCCACGCAACCCCTCGAACGCGGAGCCACGAAGCACGGATGACGGGCCCGGACGACCCCCACCGCGACGACCTCCGCCGGATCCTGGACGCGATCCGCGGCCGGCTCCGCAAGCGGCAGTTCGAGACCTGGTTCGCGCGCACGACCCTCATGTCGCGCGAGGCCGACGTCGTCGTGCTCGGGGTCCCGAACCAGTTCCTGTCCGAGTGGATGACGCGCGAGTACCGCGCGACGGTCGAGGCCGCGGCCCGGGACGTCTTCGGCCGCCCGATGACCGTCCGGTTCGAGGTGGACGGCCAGCCCGCGGCCGACGGCACGGCGCTGGTCCCCGTCCCCGACGTCCCCGCCGGGAGCGGGCCGCGGCCGCCGGGCGTCGTGCACGGCGGGCCCGGGACCGACGGGAAGCCCGGGAACGACGGGCGGCCCGGCACGCCGACGCAAGGCCCGGGGGCCCCGAAGCCCCTCTTCCCGCCGCCGGCGGCCCCCGGGGCCGTGGATGCGGCGGGCCGCACGGCCGCCGCCGCCCGCGCGATCGCCGGCCCCGGCTCGACGCTGGGCGGGGCCGACCTGCCGACCGTCGTGCTGCAGCCGCACTACACGTTCGACCAGTTCGTCGTCGGGCCCAGCAACCAGCTGCCCCACGCCGTCGCCCGGGCCGTCGCGGACCACCCGGGGACCGAGAACAACCCGCTGTTCCTCTACGGGTCCGTGGGCCTCGGCAAGACGCACCTGCTCCAGGCGATCTGCCGCGAGGTCCTCCGCCGCCGGCCCGGCCTGCGGATCGCCTACCTCTCGTGCGAGCAGTTCACCAACGAGTACGTCTCGGCGGTGCAGCGCAACGCGACCGAGGCGTTCCGCGCGCGGTTCCGCAACGTGGACATGCTCGTCATCGACGACATCCACTTCCTGGCCAACAAGGAGCGGACGCAGGAAGAGTTCTTCCACACGTTCAACGCCCTGTACCAGCAGCGGAAGCAGATCATCCTCTCGAGCGACGCGGCGCCCACCGAGATCCCGACGCTCGAGGAGCGGCTCGTGTCGCGGTTCCGCTGGGGCGTCGTGGCGGAGATCGAGCCGCCCGAGGTCGAGACCCGCATGGCGATCGTGCGGCGCAAGGCCGAGTCCATGGGGCTCGTGATCCCCGACGACGTGGTCGGGTACGTTGCCGACATCGCCCGTCGGAACATCCGCGAGCTCGAGGGCGCGCTCGCGAGCCTCCGCACCCGCGCCACCGTGGACCAGGTGCCCATCGACCTCGCGCTGGCCCGCGTGGCGCTCGAGCCCCTGCTCCGCCAGGAGGCCGCGCCCCTCGGCATCGAGCGGATCGCGACCGTCGTCGCCGCGCACTACGGCACGAAGCTCGCCGACCTCCGCTCGCAGAAGCGCACGAAGAGCGTGTCGCTGCCCCGGCAGGTCGCGATGTACCTGGCGCGCGAGGAGACCGGGATGTCGCTCGTCGAGATCGGCGACTTCTTCGCCGGCCGCGACCACACGACGGTCCTGTACGCGGTGGAGCGCGTGGCCGAGCGCGTGCGGACCGACGAACCGTTCCGCCAGACGATCGAACGCCTCCGCGACCGGATCCGGTCGCGTTGACCGAGGGGCGTTCGGACGCCCCTTTACCCGCCGCCCCGCACGGCTCCGGACGACCCGACGACCTGGCTCGACGCCACGCCGCGACGAACCCCCGACGATGGGGGGTGGGTTTCCACATTTTGGGGTCGGTGTAACCATCGACGGGGAAAGACCTTGCGTCGCTTGTCCACAGACTTCCCGCACTCCGGTCAATTCCCCGCCCGATTCCGACCCCATCTCCTGTGGACCGGTCCGCGACGATCCCCCATCCGTAGCGGACGCGACCGTGCGTTTCCGGTGGAAGGCCGGCGAACGCGGAGGGAGCGAAACGGGGACGATTCTGGCGCGAGGACGGGAGGGGAGACCGCCGCCCGAAAACTCCCGAATTCGTTCCCTCGCATCCCCCCCCATTCGTACAATTCTCCGCCGGTCGCGGTGGGTTGTCCGACGGGTCCGGAACCGACGTAAGTGGTTAGGAATTCTAAGGATACATCCACCGACGTTCGGGACCTTCCCCAAAGCGTCAGCCCTCTGTAGGAAGAGGGAATAGAGAAGACTCTTCTCTCTTCCTCTTTCCCCAGACCCGACCCGATCCCCAAGCCCCGATCCCCGAGCGGACCGCTCGATCCCACCGATCCACGACGATCCTTCCGAACTGACGTTGGCCGTCCGACCCGGTTCGCGCTCGACGTGACCGAGGTCGAGGACCCCACGGCTGCTCCTCGGACTGGAGACCTCCATGCGCCTGACCCTCGCGACCGCTCCGCTGCTCGATGCCGTCGGCCTCGCCTCGGCCGTCGCCTCGCCGAAGAGCCCGAAGCGGATCCTCGAGTGCGTCGCGATCCGCGCGTCGAGCCAGGACGGCGTCCGCATCGAGGCGAGCGACCTCGACGTCACCCTCGGGCTGCGGCTCGACGACATCGTGGTCGAGGACGAGGGCACGGTCGCGGTGCCGGCCAGCCGACTCGTGTCGGTGCTCCGCGAGGTCGCCGAGGGCCGCAAGCAGCTCACGCTCGTCGGTCGGGAGGGCCGGCTCGAGGTGGACGCCCCCGGGTGCCACTTCCGCGTCCACGGCGAGGATCCCCAGGAGCTCCACCCGTCCGAGCCCTTCCCCGGCACGCCGTCGGCGTCGGTGCCCTTCGGCGTGCTGCGCCGGATGATCGACCGGACGCAGTTCGCGACCGCCCGCGAGCCGGGCCGGTTCGCGCTGCACGGGGTGCAGTTCCGCTTCATGAAGTCGGAGCTCGAGGTCGTCGCGACGGACGGCCGCCGCCTGGCCCGCGTGATCCACGCCGTCGCGTCCGGCCCGGCCACCGAGCTCAAGGTGATCGTCGGGACGAAGCCGCTGTCGCTCGTGAGCCGGCTCGCGACGGACGACGCCGCGATGGTCGACGTGGCGGTCCACGACCGGCGGATCTTCTTCCGCGTCGGCCGCGCGATCCTGTCGTCGCGCCTGATCGACGGCGCCTTCCCGCCCTACGAGCAGGTGATCCCGCCCGCGAGCGCGAAGGCCGTCGAGGTCCCGGTCGAGAAGTTCGCCACCGCGCTGCGCCGCGCCTCGCTGCTCACGACCCGCGAGATGCGGTCGGTGTCGCTCGAGCTCGGGCCGAACCTGCTGACGCTCTCGTCGCGGTCGCCCGACGTCGGCGAGGCCAAGGTCGAGCTCGCGGTGACCTACGCCGAGGCGGGCGAGAAGCTCGGCTTCAACCCGGACTACCTGCTCGACGCGCTGAAGGTCATGGACCCGCAGCGGACCGTGCGCTTCGAGGTCACCTCCACCCGCGCGCCCGCGAAGCTCTCCGACGGCGCCGAGTACGTCTACGTCGTGAGCCCGGTGTCGGTGACCGAGTGACGCGACCGCGAGCATCCGTCCCGGGCACACGCCCCTCCGACGCGAGCGGGGGAGGGCGCCGCGAGCCGCCGCGCGGCGGCCCCGCGCGCCCCATCGGCGACGTCGTGCCCGCGGCGATCCGGGGCATGGCCCTGCCGCCGCGCGCCCAGGTCCACCGCATCCAGGAGGCCTGGACGCGCGTGGCCGACCCCGCGTGGGGCGCGCGCGCCGTCCCCGTCTCGTTGTCGCACGGCACCCTGTTCGTCGGCGTCTCGTCGGCCTCGCTCCGCGACGAGCTCGCCCGTTTCCACGCCGAGCGCCTGCTCCGGGCGCTCGTGACCCAGCTGCCCACGGACCGAGTGGTGGCCCTGCGATTCGTCGCGACGGCCGAGGAACCGAAATGAGCCCCGAGAAGCACGACAAGCCCGAGAAGGACGAGAAGAAGAAGCGCGACGAGGCGGCCGCCCGCGAGAAGCCCGTCGAGCGCGTGCCCGAGAAGGGCCCGGACGGTCCCGACGGGTACGGCGCCGACAAGATCCAGGTCCTCGAGGGCCTCGAGGCCGTGCGCCGCCGGCCCGGCATGTACATCGGCGACACGACGACCCGCGGCCTCCACCACCTCGTCTACGAGATCGTGGACAACAGCGTCGACGAGCACCTCGCCGGCCACGCGAAGGTCATCCAGGTCCGCGTGACCGCCGACAACGGGATCATCGTCACCGACGACGGCCGCGGCATCCCCGTCGACGAGGTCCCGGGCCAGGGGCTGCCGGGCGTCACCGTCGCGTACACGAAGTTGCACGCCGGCGGCAAGTTCGACCACGGCGCCTACAAGGTCTCGGGCGGCCTCCACGGCGTCGGCGCCAGCGTCGTGAACGCGCTCTCGGAGCGCTGCGAGGTCGAGGTCTACCAGCGCGGCAAGGTCCACTTCCAGGCCTTCGAGCGCGGCAAGGCCATGACGAAGCTCGAGGTCCGCGGCAAGAGCGACAAGCGCGGCACGAAGGTCTACTTCAAGCCCGACCCGAAGATCTTCCCGGTCACGGTCTTCGACGCCGGCACGATCGCGACGCGGCTCCGCGAGCTCGCGTTCCTCAACAAGGGCCTCGAGATCCACTTCACCGACGAGCGGACGGACCCGCCGAAGGCCGAGACGTTCCGCTACGACGGCGGCATCAAGGAGTTCGTCACCTGGCTCAACGAGGGCAAGGAGACGCTCCACAACGACGTGTTCTACGTGGACCGCGACCAGGACGGCGTCCAGGTCGAGATCGCGTTCCAGTTCAACAACGGCTTCAGCCAGGTCGAGCAGACGTTCGCGAACAACATCCACACCGTCGAGGGCGGCACGCACCTCTCCGGCTTCCGCACCGCGCTCACGCGCCGGCTCGCGGAGTACAGCAAGCGCGAGAAGTACTTCTCGCCCGACGAGAAGCCGACGGGCGACCACTTCCGCGAGGGCCTGACCGCCGTCATCTCGGTGAAGGTGCCGGACCCGCAGTTCGAGGGCCAGACCAAGACGAAGCTCGGCAACGGCGAGGTCGAGGGCATCGTCAACAGCGTGTTCGGCGACGCGCTCGCGACCTTCCTCGAGGAGAGCCCGCGGGCCGCGAAGACGATCTGCGAGAAGGCGGTCCTCGCCTACCGCGCCTACGAGGCCGCCCGCAAGGCGAAGGACCTCGTGCGGCGCAAGGGCGCGCTCGCGAGCGGCAACCTGCCGGGCAAGCTGGCGGACTGCCAGAACCACGACCTCGAGTCCACCGAGCTGTTCATCGTCGAGGGCGAGTCCGCCGGTGGCACCGCCAAGAGCGGTCGCGACCGTCGGACGCAGGCCATCCTCCCGCTGCGCGGCAAGATCCTCAACGTCGAGAAGGCGCGGCTCGACAAGATGCTCGGCCACGAGGAGATCCGCACGCTGATCCAGGCGATCGGCACCGGCATCGGCCGCGAGGACGTGCCCGGCGAGGGCTTCGACCTCACGCGCCTGCGGTACGGCAAGGTCATCATCATGACCGACGCCGACGTGGACGGCAGCCACATCCGCACGCTGCTGCTGACGTTCTTCTTCCGCCACATGCTCCCGCTCGTCGAGGCCGGCCGCGTGTTCGTCGCGCAGCCGCCGCTCTTCAAGGTGTCGCGCAAGAAGACCGAGGAGTACGTCTTCGAGGAGCGGGCCCTGCGCGCGAAGCTGCTCAAGCTCGGCTGCGAGGGCTCGAAGCTCGAGCTCGTGGGCGGCAAGGGCTCGACGGAGGGGAAGGACTTCTTCCAGCTCGTCGACGCGCTGTCGCGCCTCGAGGAGATGGCCCGCCCGGTCGAGCGCCGCAACGTCTCGTTCGCGGACTACCTCGCGGCGGAGAAGGACGGCAAGCTGCCGTTCGCGATCTGGCGCACGTTCGGCCTCGCCGACAAGGCCCGCGGCCCGCGCGCGGTGCCGCTTGTGACCGAGTTCGTGCGCACCGAGGAGGGCCTCAAGCGCCGCATCGACGAGCTGGCGAAGGCGCTCGGCCGCGACCCGAAGATCTTCGAGGAGGGCGACGACCCGAAGACGCGCGACGGCGTCGACGTGATGGTCGCGAAGATCTACGAGCACGTCGAGATCGGCAAGGCCGCCAAGGCCATCGAGAAGTTCGGCCTCGACCCCAAGACGTGGGTCGTGCCGACCGCCCAGGACGGGCGCAAGGGCAAGCCCGCGTGGCGGCTGATCTCGGAGGGCGCCGAGCCCGTCGAGGGCAACAGCCTGCGCGACCTCCTCAACGAGGTCCGCAAGACCGGCCAGCGCGGGGTGGACGTCCAGCGCTACAAGGGGCTCGGCGAGATGAACGCCGACCAGCTCAAGGACACGACCATGGACCCGGAGCGCCGCACGCTCCTCCAGGTCAAGATGTCCGACGTCGCCGAGGGCGACCGCCTGTTCGGCCTGCTGATGGGCGAGAGCGTCGAGCCGCGGAAGCTCTTCATCGAGCAGCACGCGCTCGAGGTCACGAACCTCGACATCTGACGGGGCCGCACCGGCCCGTCCGAAGGTCCTCCCCCCGGGGGCGGCGCACGCCGCCTCCGGGGGAAGCCTCAAGTCCGAGGCCGCGCGGGGTCGATAGGTTCGCGGGAGACCCCCCGGTGGACCCGTTCGACAAGTATCTGCGCCGCCCGCTGGACGAGCTCCTGGTCAACCAGGGCGTCCTCACCCGTCCCAAGGCCGACGAGCTCGTCTCGAGCGCCCTGGAGGCGGACGAGCCGTTCAGCATCGCCCTGCTCGACGCGGCGGTGCTCACGCCGTGGGACCTCGCCCGCCTGGTCGCCGTCCACTACCAGATGCCGGCGCACCCGCTCGCGGGCTACAAGTTCGAGAAGGAGCTCTTCGCCGGCCTGCGGCCCGAGGTGCTCCATCGCCACCGCGTGGTCCCGCTGGCGGTGTTCGGGCGCACGCGCACGTTCGCCGTGGCCGAGCCGCCGTGCCGCGACCTGCTCGACACGCTCACCGCGACGCTCGGGACGAGCCTCTTCTTCTTCGTCGCCGAGGCGCCGGAGATCCGGCGCGTGCTCACCGAGCACGTGAAGGTCGTGGACGCCACGGCCGACACCTCGTGGCAGCGCATGTTCGACAGCGCCGAGGCCGAGGTCAGCAAGACGCTCAAGAACGGGCGCTGACGCCCCGCGCGAGCGCCACGCCCCCGGGGCCGCGGTCGTGCTCGCGCGACCGCGAGGCCCGGCCCGCGCCAGCGCCGATCCTCAGCGCCTCCCGGCGACGCTCGCCCGCTTCGCGTCGGTCCCGACGGGCGCGAGGCGGGCACGATCGCGAGACGCTCGGGGTCGCTCCAGGGCGGTGAAGAGCGCGCCTCCGCTCGGTGCTCGGGGCTCGGGGCCCGAACCCCACGAGAACCAGCTCGGCGGGCAGGCCCTGCGGCCCCGCGCTTCGCGGCCGTGAAGGAAGCTCCGACGCCTTCGCCGCTGCTCAGACGAACGGGACGTCGTCGTCCGCGGGCGCGGCGCGCCGCGGGGCCGCCGTCGCCGCCGTCGGGGCCGCGGGGGGGGCCACGGACGGGGGCGCGACCGGCGGCGGCGTGGACGCCGGCGCCGGCGACGGGCCGGTGGCGGCCGCC
>JAEUHO010000152.1 GCA_016795345.1 Planctomycetia bacterium
ACGCATGCCGCGCCCGCGAGCGGGCCACCAGGTCTTCCATCGGCACGTCGGGCACGCACGCGACGACGCTCCCGCTCGCGCCCACGGCGGGCACCGACGCGGTCACGCGCGCGCGCCGGCACGGCACGCCGCCGACCGTCACCGTCCCCGGCACCTCCCACCGCGCGAGGCGCAGCTCGGTCGCGTCCTGCGGCGTCAGCATCAGGTCAGGGCCCACGCTCCCGAGGAACACCTCCGGCGTCGCGTCGCCGTTGCGCGGCGAGGCGGTCCCGTCCAGCGCGGCGAGGTGGAATGCGACGCGCGGGAACGGCGTCGGGCCGCCGAAGGTCGCCGATCGCCCGTCCTTCGACACGTCCACCGCCCCGTGCATCACCACCTGCATCCCGAGTGCGGTCGCGATGCCGTGCCCCGCGAAGCGCGGCGCGTACCACGACGACACGAAGACGTCCTCGTCGCCGTCCTCTCCCACGCGGAACACGAACCGGTGCGGCGAGACGGCCCCGATGGCCGCGACGGCGTCGAGCGTCTCGCCTACGACCACCGACTTGTAGGCGCCCTCGACGGTCGCGGGGTCGCGTTCGGCGATGACGACCCACTTCCCGACGAGGTCGCGGTGCAGCCGCGCCTTCTCGCGCGCGTACGCCTCGAGGTTGCGCGCGCGCGCGGCCGCGATCGTGGCCGGCGCGTCGGGGGCCACCGGGCTCCAGCCGAGGTCGGGGGGACGCGAGGCCCGCTCGCCGTCGCGGCGCAGGAGCACCGTCGGCACGATCAACGCGGCTGCCGCCGCGAGGCCGAGCGCGACGCGGGCGCGGGCCCCGAGCCGGCGAGGGGCCCACGGCCGCCGGGCCTCGCGGTCCGGGAGATCGCGCAGCACCGCGTCCTTCAGCGCGGCGGGCGGATGGTGGGCCTCGACGCGCTCGCGGAGCGCGACGAGCGCCTCCGGTAGGTCGTCGCGACGCTCGTCGGGGGTCGCGGCGCGGAGGTCGTCGCGGTCGGGGTCAGCGGTCATGGGCGGTCCTCGCGGTCTCGCGGCGGCGGAGGTGCTCGACGGCCCGCGCGAGCCGGCGGCGCACGGTCGGGGCGCTCGTGTCGAGCAAGGTGGCGACGTGCTCGACGCCGAACCCGAGGCCGTGGCGGAGCACGACGAGCGCGCGGGTGTCGGCGTCGAGGCCGTCGAGGAGGTCCGCGAGCGGGCGGGCCTCGCGGTCGGCGCGGGCCGGGAGTCCGTCGGGGAGCGGCGCATGGGGACGCCCCCGACGGAGGAGGTCGCGCGCCGCGTTACGGGCGATGCGGAACAGCCACGGCGCGAAGCGGTCGGCGTCGCGGAGCGAGGGGAGGTCGGCCCAGGCCTTGAGGTAGGCGGCGTGGGTCGTGTCCTCCGCGTCCTCGGCGTGGCCGAGGATCGCGAGCGCGTAGAGGTAGACCGACCGGTGCGTGGCGTCGTAGAGCGCGGCGAAGGCGGCGCGGTCGCCGCGGCGCGCCGCTTCGACCTCGGCCGCGGGCACGCGGGGCGACTCGAGGCGGGGCGGCACCGGGGGCGGCGGGAGGTCCATCCGCTCCCATGACGCGCGGGCGGCGCGCGCCGATCAAGAATCCCGCGGCGACCGGGGCCCCCCGCGCGGGCCGGCCGCGGCGCGCAAGGCGTCGACCTCGGCGTCGGTGAGCGGGCGGACGGCGCCGGGGGCGAGGTCGCCGAGCTCGAGCGGGCCGATGGCGGTGCGGACGAGCACCTCGACCGCGTGGCCGACGTCGGCGAGACGCCGGCGGATCTGGCGGTTCTTGCCCTCGTCGAGCGTGATCGTGAGCCAACACGACTTCGGGCCCTCGGACTCGACCTCGACGGCCATGGGCCCGAGCGCGAGCCCGTCCTCGACGAGCGTGTCGTCGCGCAGGCGCGCGAGCGACGCGGGCGCGAGGTGGCCCTTCACCTTCACGCGGTAGCGCTTGCGGACGTGCGTGCGCGGGTCGAGCAGGCGGTCGGCCAGCGTCGCGTCGTTCGAGAGGAGGATCAGGCCGGCGCTCGCCTGGTCGAGGCGGCCCACCGGCGCGAGGCCCGGCGCGGCATGGGCCCCGACGAGCCCCATCACCGTCGGGCGGCCCTCGGGGTCGTGGGTGGTCGTCACGACGCCGCGCGGTTTGTTCATCGCCAGCCAGACCGTGCCCCCCACCGGCGCCTCCACGCGGCGCCCGTCCACGGCCAGCGGCTGCCGCGCGGGGTCCACCACCGCCCGCGGGTCGCGCACGACGACGCCGCCCGCGGTCACGCGGCCGGCGCGCACGAGCCGCTGCGCCTCGGTGCGCGACGCGACGCGCCACTTCGAGAGGATCCGCTCGACGGGCTCCGCGCGGCTCAAGCGCCGGCCGCCAGCGCGAGGATGCGCTCGGTGCCGTGGCGCGGCATCCGCGTCGCCGCGGCGAACGCGACCCGCGCGAGCGCCCCGTCGGCGAGGTGGCGGTCGAGCCACGCGCCCGCGTGCCGCGGGTCGCCCGCGTCGAGGGCCGCGCCGAGGCGGCGGGCCCACGCGCGGTTCGCGTGCTCCTGCGCGCCGAGCGGCGTCGTGAGCGCGAGCGCGAACCCGGCGGGCCCGAAGAACGTGATCTCGCTCGGCTTCGTCCACAGGACGTCGAGGTCGGCCAGGCGCCGGTGGAACCGCGCGGCGTACCCCTCGAACGTCGGCTCGAAGAGCACCTCGACCGCGGCCCCCTCCGCCGACGCGAGGCCCGCGCGCGCGACGGCCGCGTGGAGCCGCGCCGCCGTGTCCTCGCGCGTCCCGGCCACCAGCGTGAGCCGCGCCGTGCCCGCGCGCAGCCGCGGCGCGAGCGCGACGACGAGGCGCCGCGCGAGCTCGACCTGCGCCCCCGCGCCCCCCACCGCGAACGCGACCTCCATCGGCCGCGCGACGTCGCGGGCGTCGGCCTCCGCCCGCAGGGCGCGCGCGTCTGGCGCCGTCAACGCGAACGCGCCGCGCGGGTCGAGCCGCGCGAGCCGCGCCGCGAGGGCCCGCCGCCGCGCGTCCGCGCCGTCGGCGCCCGCGACCTCGCGCGGCAGCGGGAACCCGGTGCGGTGGATGCGCGCGGCGGGCACGCCGAACGCGCGCAGCCGCCGCGCGGCCCGCGCCGTCGGCACGGCGTACACCGTGGCCCCCGCGGCCGCGTCGGCCGGCGCCCACACGCGGTTCACGTCGGCGTCGGTGATCACCGAGACCACGCGCCGCACGCCGGCGGCCTCCGCCACGATCGCCGCCGCGTAGAACGTCGAGACGAGCGGCGCCCCCGACGCCTTCAGGTGCGCGACGAGCGGCCCGCCGAAGCCCTTGGCCAGCAACGACGCCATGTACCGCACCGAGAGGCTCGGCTCGCGCTGCGTGTCGGCCGGCCGCAGCCGCGGGATCGCCGTCACCACCTCGAGCACCCGACGGTACGCGGGCCCGACGACCGGCAGGCCGGTGCGCCGCGACAGCCGCTCGTAGGTCGTGCGCAGCCGGTCCCACACCGTGACGTCGTGGGGCGACGCGAACGGCGGCCGGTCCATGGAGAGGAGGTCGGCCCCGGCGGCCTCCGCCAACGCGAGGCCCGCGCGCAGGTGGCCGTACCCCATGTGGACGGCGACGACGGCGGGGCGGGGCGGCGCGGCGACGGTCACGCGGGGGGAATGGTCGCAGGGATCGTGGGCGACCCCCACGAACGCGCGGCGCCCGGGCCGCGGGCGCCGCGGGGACGGCCGGGCCCCGCGCGGGCCGGGGTTACGGCTTCGGGACCTCGACCCAGAACCACCCGCGGAGGTCGCCCTCCTTGAAGCCCGTGGCCTGGTCGCGCGGGTACCCGGCCGCGAGGGCCTCGACGACCTTCGGGTCCATGGCCTTCGGGTCGCCGTGGCACGCGAGGCAGTTGGCGCGCAGCCGGATCGGCGTGAGCACGCCGAGCCGTCCGTCGCCCGCGCGCACGACGGCGGGCGTCGCGCGCTCCGCCGCGACGAACCCGCGCGCCCAGTCCGGCGGCGCGTTCATCGGGTTGCGCAGGCGGTGCGACGTCCGGCCGATGGCGACGCCCTCGGCCTTCGCGACCTCCATCGCGATCGGGTGGGCCTGTTCGCGGCACACCGCCACCGCGCCGACGGGCCCGCCCTTGGCCATCTCCTCCGTCAGGCGCGCCATGAGCCGGCCGAACAGCGCCTCGCGCGCCGCGTCCGCCTTCGCCTTCTGGCCGCGCTCGGCGACGGACAACGACGCGTCGGCCACCTCGGTCCACGGGGCGCCGGCCGCGGGCCCGGCGGCCCGCTCCCCGCAGGCGGTCCCCGCGACCACGACGAGGAGGGACGGGAGGACGACGGCGACGAGACGGCGGCGACGCATGGCGAGGGCTCCGGGGCACCCCATCCTACGGCGCTACCCGCGCGTGCGGCCCCGCGGCCGCGGCGACGGCCCCGACGATCCGCCCGCGCGCGGCGACCGCGGGTGCGGGCCCGCGGCCCCCGCCGGGTTCGGCGGGTCGAAGTGCCCCGCGAGGAACGCCGCGGCGGCCGGCGAGACGCCGACGATCTTGTCCGTCGCCTGCCGGTACAGCTTGAAGTTCAGCTCGGTCTCGGGCCGCCCGTCGCCCCACGTCGCCGACGGCTTCAGCTCGCGGCGGCCCAGCCGGCGCGCCACGGCGGCGACGCGCCGCACCTCGATGTCCACGCGCGGGGTCTGCCTCGCCACGCCGGGCACGCGCGGCACCGGCCGCGCCGCCGTCACCACGCCGCGCGCGACGAGCCCGTCGCCGCCCTCGTTCTCGCTCGCGAACACGTACACGTCGTCGCCCACGGCGATGTGCTTGCCGCCGTACATCGTCTTCTGCCGCGGGAAGCGCCACGCCGGCGCGCCGGGGTCTCGGACCTCGACCTTGATCACGTAGGACGGGCGCGGCACGGCGGGCCTCCGGGTCGGCCTCGCGAGCGTACCGACCGCCGGGGCTCGGGTCGGGCCTCGGGTCGGGGCTCGGGCTCGGGGCACGCGAGGCCCGGGGCACCGCGGGCCTCCCTCCCGGCGGACGCTCCCGGCGGAGCGGCCCCCCGGGTAGGCTGCCGCCCGTGACCGCACCCCGCCCGATCCGCAAGCTCCTCGTCGCGAACCGGGGCGAGATCGCCCTCCGCGTGCTCCGCGCGGCCCACGAGGCCGGCCTCGCGACCGTCGCCGTCTACTCCGACGCCGACCGCGTCGAGCTCCACGTCCGCGCCGCCCACGAGGCCGTCCGCCTCGGCCCACCGCCGCCGAAGGACTCGTACCTCTCGATCGACGCGATCCTCGCCGCCGCGAAGGCCACCGGCGCCGACGCCGTCCACCCCGGCTACGGCTTCCTGTCGGAGAACGCCGCGTTCCGCGAGGCCTGCGACGCCGCGGGCCTCACGTTCGTCGGGCCCTCCGCCGCCGCCATGCG
The DNA here is from genome assembly GCA_016795345.1 of Planctomycetia bacterium. GTDB lineage: Bacteria > Planctomycetota > PLA2 > PLA2 > JAEUHO01 > JAEUHO01. The sequence continues at coordinate 5,416 of JAEUHO010000152.1, forward strand.
GCGCATGGGCGACAAGGTGAGCGCGCGGCGCACGGCGCAGGCCGCGGGCGTGCCCGTCGTGCCCGGCGCGGAGCTCCCCGACGCGACGAACGCGGCGGCGGTCCTCGCGGCGGCCGACGGCGTCGGCTTCCCGCTGCTCGTGAAGGCCGCGCGCGGCGGCGGCGGCAAGGGCATCCGCCGCGTCGAGAAGAAGGAGGAGCTGGTCGAGGCCGCGCGCCGCGCCGCCTCCGAGGCGAAGACGTCGTTCGGCAGCGAGGTCGTCTACCTCGAGCGGTACGTCGAGCGCCCGCGCCACGTCGAGGTGCAGGTGATCGTCGACGACCACGGCCACGCCGTCGCCGTCGGCGAGCGCGAGTGCTCGGTGCAGCGCCGGCACCAGAAGATCATCGAGGAGACGCCGTCGCCGGTCGTCGACGAGGCCCTGCGCGCGAAGGTCTGCGCGGCGGGCGTCGCGATCGCGCAGGCCGTCGGCTACCGCAACGCCGGCACGGTCGAGCTGCTCGTCGGCGCCGACCGGTCGTTCTACTTCATGGAGATGAACAACCGCCTCCAGGTCGAGCACCCGATCACGGAGATGCGGTACGGCGTGGACCTCGTCGCGGAGCAGCTGCGCGTGGCCCAGGGCCTCCCGCTCACGTTCGGCGGCAAGCCGCTCGTCTCGAACGGGCACGCGATCGAGGCCCGCGTGTGCGCCGAGGACCCGGCCAACGGGTTCCTGCCCTCGACGGGCCGCGTGACCGCGCTGCAGCTGCCGGGCGGGCCCGGCGTGCGGATCGACGGGCACCTCTACGTCGGGCAGGAGATCACGCTCTTCTACGACCCCATGCTGCTGAAGCTGATCGTCCACGCGCCGACGCGCGCGCAGGCGATCGCCCGCATGCGCCGCGCGCTGCACGAGACGCGGATCGGCGGCCTCACGACGAACGTGCCGCTGCTGCTCGACGTGCTCGACGACGCGCGGTTCGTCGCCGGCGACTACGACACGTCGCTGCTGAACGGCTACGCGCCGCGGGACCCCGCCGCCCCCACCGCGCACCTCGGCGACGCGGCCGGCGAGGACCTCGCGCCCGTCGTCGCGGCCGCGCTCGCGCTGCACCGGCGCACGCCCGCGAGCGCGATCCCGACGGGCCCGGGCGCCGCGGCCGGCGAGTCGTCGTGGGTGCGCGAGGGCCGCCGGTCCCTCGGGGAGTGGCCGCGATGAAGTACTTCGTGGACTGGGCCGGCCGCACCCGCGTCGTCGAGGTCGTGTCCGACAAGGCCGGCACGCGCGTGCTGGTCGACGGCGTCCCCCACCGCGCGGACGTCGAGACGGTCGAGGGCACGGGGCTCTTCAGCCTGCTCCTCGACCGCCGCAGCGTCTCCTTCGCCGCGCGCTTCGACGACGGCGCGGCGGTCCTGCAGTTCCACGACCGCGAGGTCCGCGTCCCCGTCGAGGACGAGCGGACCCGCGAGGCCCACCGCGCCACCGCCGGGACCAAGAAGGCGGCCGGGCAGGGGGTCGTGAAGGCCGTCATGCCGGGCGTCGTCAAGGACGTCCGCGTGGCCGAGGGCGCGGTGGTGGCCCTCCACCAGCCCCTCCTCGTGCTCGAGGCCATGAAGATGGAGAACGAGATCCGCGCGAGCCGCGCCGGCACCGTCAAGACGGTCCACGTCGCCGCGGGCCAGGCCGTCGAGAAGGGCGCGACCCTCGTCACGATCGTCGACTGACGTTCCCACCCCCCCGGCGAGCGGAACCGCCGGCCGGTCCGGCGCGTCGGCTCCTCGGGTGCGGTGTCCGTCGTCCGGAGGTGGTCCGTGCAGCAGGTGGCCCTCGCGTTGTCGGTCCTGGCGGTGGCGTTGGCCGGCTGGGTGGCGCTCCGGACGTCGGCCGGCCCCGCCGACCGCCTCGACCGGGTGGAGGCCGAGCTCGACGAGCTCCGCGTCCTCGAGACCCGGGTCGCGAACGCCGAGCGCCGCCTCGCGGAGGCCGCGGCGTCGCGCCCCGGTCCCGTGGAGCCCCCGCCCCCGCGCGGCGACGACGGCACGCTGGCCGCGTCGCCGCGCGCCGCGGCCGCGAGCGGCGCCGCGGGCGCCGACGGCGCCGCCGCCCCCGTCGAGTCGCGCCTCGCCGAGCTGACGAAGCGCCTCGCCGCGGTCGAGGAGAAGACGAAGGACGTCGAGCCCGGCTCGCCGGTCGCGCTGGCGCGCGGCGGGCTGGCGCGCGCGCTGGGGCCCCGCGGCTTCGTCACGACGCTCGACGACGCGCAGAAGCAGCTCGACCTCTCGGCCACCCAGCGCGCCGACTGGGACCGCACCCTCGCCGAGACGAAGCGCGAGCTCGACGACCTCCGCTCGATCCCCGACGACGAGGGGAAGACCTGGAAGCAGCACAACGAGGACCTCGTGCGCGGGATGGCCGACGGCAGCGGCCGCTTCGACCTCGGGAAGCTGATGGCGCTGCGCGGCAAGAAGGTCCCGGGCCGCAACGAGACGTACGGCGAGGCCGAGGCCCGCATCCGCACCCAGGCCAAGCAGCGGCTGCGCGATCCCCTCACCCCCGAACAGCAGAAGAAGTTCGACGAGTCGAACGTCGACCCGTTGATCGGCGCCGGCAACGGCCCGGTCGCGTTCACGTTCTCGACGTTCGGCGAGCCGCCGAAGCCGCCCACCGAGAAGTGACGCGCCACGCCGCGCGACACGCCGCTCCCCCCCGCCCCGCCACGACACGATCCCGCCCCGCCGACGCGAGGCCCGCCCGCCGCCGGCCCCCGAGGACCCCATGCGCAACTTCACGTTCGTACTCGCCCTGCTCGCGTTCGGCGCCGCCGCGTTCGCGTTCCTCGTGGCCCGCGACGCGGCCCGCGCCGCCCGTGACCGCGGCGACCTCGACACCTCGTTCGAGCAGCGGATCGCCGCGCTCGAGCAGGCCGGGCGCGACCGCGCCCCCGCGCCGCCCGGCCCGGTCGCGTCGCCCCCCCTCGGCGGCGTCGCGGCCGGCAGCCCGTCCCCCGCGACGGCGGGCGGCGCCGAGCTCGCGGGCGGCGCGCGCCCGGTCTCGCCGGTCGAGCTCGAGCGGCGGCTCGCGGACCTCGAGAAGCGGCTCCCGACGGCGGCCGGCGGCGTGGAGTCGACGACGCCGGTCGCCATCGACGTGCCCGGCCTGGCCGGCGACACGACGTGGGTCGGGTCGATCGACGACGCGGCGAGGACGTTCGAGCTGTCGGGCGGCCAGAAGGCCGAGATGGAGCGCATCCTCGCGGACGCCCGCCGCGACGTGGACGACCTCCGCAAGCTGCCCGACGAGACCGGCACGACGTGGGCGGCGGTCGAGAAGGACGTCGTCAAGATGGAGAACGGGGCGCTGCACTTCGACAACGGCAAGCTCGCGGCGTTCCGCGAGAAGGTGATCCCCGGCCGCAGCGAGTCGTTCGGCGGCGCCATGCGCCGCATCCGCGAGGACGCGGCGAAGCGGCTGAAGGACACGCTGACCCCCGCCCAGCGCGAGCGCTGGGACAAGGCGCAGACCGCCGGCCTCCTCCCCGGGAGCGACGACGCCGGGTTCGGCTTCATGACGTTCGGGGCCACGATCGCCGTGCCGGACCCGGCCGCCGGGATGGACGACAAGTAGGCCGCGAGGGCCGCCCGCCGCGGGCGAGGCGCCGGCGTCAGAGCCGCGCGAGGAGCGCGCGGGCCGCGGCGCGTTTGCCGGCGCCGCACGCCGGCGGCACCACGGCGACGGCCCCGGCGACGGCGACGGGCGAGGCCCCGAGCCGCACGGCCGCGCGCATGTGGCCCAGCAGCGCGTCGTCGGCGCGGCCGAGCGCGGTCAGCAGCGCCACGGCGAGCAGCTCCCGCTCGACGAGCGGCAGCGCGGGGCGCGCGAGGACGCGGCCGTAGGCGAACTCGGTGGTCCACGCGGGCAGCAGCGGGTGGAACGACGCGAGGCCCGCCCGCACGCGCTCCGCCGTGGGGCCGTACACCGCGCCGAACGCCTCGGCCCCCGCGGCGGCGAACGTCGACGGCGGGGCCTCGGCCGCCGCCGCGGGCTCCGGCGACGCGGCGACGATCCCCGCGGCGCGCAGCGCGGCGAACGCCGCGAGCGTGCGCGGGAACCCGGCGTACGGCACGCCCTGCAGCAGCGCCTCCTCGACGCGGGCGGCGGCGACGCCGGCCGCGATCGCGTCGCGGGCCTCGCGTGCCACGAGGCCGACGTCGCCCACGGCCGCCGCCGCGGCGAGCACGCAGAGGTGCCGCACCTCGGCGGGCAGCGGCGACGCCCCGTCGGGCTCGGGCTCGACCCAGTCGCAGCGCACGCACGCCTTGCGCTCGGGGCCGCGCATCCACGCGATCACGGGGGCCTGGTACGGGCCCTCCATGCGCGCGAACGCGTCGGCGTCGCGGACCCACTCGACGCGCTCGATCTCGTCGCCGGCCACGGGGATCGCGCCGAAGGGCACCTTCACCTCGAAGACGAACGCGCGCCACGTGTAGAGCGGCGGCGCGTCCGGCGCGCGGCGCTTGGCCCCGTCCACGACGAGGACGAGCGCCGGGTCGGTCACGTGGAGGCCCGTCTCCTCCTCCACCTCCCGCAGCAGCGCGGCCTCGAGCGGCTCGCCGGGCTCGACGGTGCCGCCGGGCAGGTCCCAGTAGGCGACCGCGAGGCCCTGCGCCGACCGCGCGTTGCGTACGAGGAGGACGCGGCCGCTCTCGCGCGCGAGCGCGAGCGCGACGTCGCGGTGGCCGCTCGGATCGGGGAGGAACATCGCCGAAGCATCGCCGGGCGGCGCGCGCGCGGCAACCGGCGCGCGGCCTGCGGGTCACGCGCCGTCGGCGGCGGGCGAATCGGGGACCGCCGTGAAGACGACGCGGCCCCCGTCCACCGCGGCCCAGACGAGCCGGACGTCGAGGCGCGAGGCGCGGGCGCGGAGGAGCGTCGCCGCGCGGCGCAGGTCGGCGCGCTGCCGCGCCGCGAGCTCGGCCGGCGTCGCCGCCGGGTGGCGGAGGCGGTAGTAGGAGCAGCGCTCGTGCGCGATCAGCCACGCCTCGTGGAGGTCGTGGTGGGCCTCGAAGAGCGCGAGCGCCGCGGCGAACACGCGGGCCTCGTCGAACGAGCTGTTCCACGGGTCCACCACCGCGGGCCCGCCGGGGAGCGCGAGAAGGTCGGCGCGGTCCGAGACCTCGTGGTCCACGAAGTCGACGATCGGGCCGTGGAAGCGACCGTCCGAGCAGCAGACCACGAGCACCTTCGGGCGGTCGGGGTCCCACGGGACGCGGGAGACGAATGCGTCGCCGGCCACGGGACCCCGGGGCGCGGCCGCCGGAGGCGCCGTGACGCTCGGCGCGGGGGCGCCGGCACCGGGAGCGCGGGGCGCGGGGGCTCGCGGGTGCGCGTCGTGCATGCGCGCGACTCTACCCGCGCGGGCGCGGCGCGGGCCGGGCCTCGCGGTCCCCCGCCGCGACCGGACCCCGGGCCGGGACGCGGACGGAGCCCCGGGAAACGACGACGGCCCGCCGCGGGTGCGGCGGGCCGTCGGGGAGCGGAGGCTCGGGCCTCGGTCAGCGCAGGCTCTTGACCGTGGACTCGCCGTTGAGCACCTGGCCGTGCTTCAGGTAGGCGGGCCGGCAGACCGGCTTGAGCATGCCCGTGTCGGACGACTCGGGGCCCGAGAGGACCTCGACGTCGCCGGCGCGGAGCTCGCGACGGACCATGCCGCGCGTGCTCGTCGTGGTGTCCACGACGATGTGCGTCTCGCCGTCCTCGACCCACACGTTGACGACGCGCAGGTTCTTGTTGAAGCCGACGACCGGCTGGCTGAAGCGGCCCGTGAAGGCGAAGGACACCGAGTCGTAGAGGCTCGAGGTCCACGCGCGGACGTACTTGACCTGGATGAACTGGCCGGTCAGGTCGGCCGGCAGCACCACCTCGAGGCCGACGTGCGTCAGCTTGCCGCGGCACTCGGGGACGAGCTGGAGGTCCGGGTCGGCGTTCGTGGGGTCCACGAAGCCCGACGTCGTGGCGGCCTTCACCTGCCCGTTGACCACGGTGACCACGGGGCTCGTGCCGCCGTCCGTCGTCGGGAGGACGCCGTCGACCTCGGTGCCGTCGGCGGGCGCGGCGACGTACGAGCCGGCGGGGAGGCCCGCGGCGTACTCGCCGAACGCGTTCGTCTGCACCTGGACCGTCTGCTGCGTGTCGAGGTTGGTCACGTCCATCGTGACGCCGGCGAGGCCCGACTCGCGCGGGTCCTGGCGGCCGTTGCCGTTCGTGTCGTGGAACAGCGTGCCGCGCAGGCCGCCGAGGCCCGTCGGGAGCGGCGCGCCGAGCGGCGTGCTCTCGGCCGAGAAGACCTCGACGCCGAAGGCCGGCTTCAGGAAGATCGTGTTGCGCATGTCCACGTCGGAGAACGTGAGCGTGTAGTAGCCGACGGCCGACGTGTCGAAGGCCGGGACGGTCTCGTACTCCGCGTCGCCGGACGGGTCCGCGGCGGTGACGAGGGTGGCGCCCGAGGGCGACTTCACGGTGTAGCGGACGGGGCCGCCCACGCGGAAGGCGCGGTAGTCGACGTTGCGGCCCGCGAGGACGTTCCCGTCCGCGCCGTCGGCCGGCACGCCCGGCTTCGGGGCCAGCGCCGCCTCGGCGGCGACCGCGGCGGTCGCGTCGGTGACGCGGTCGGCGTCGCCTTCCTGCAGGCTGACCGACGCGCCGGAGGTCGGCACGTAGATCTTGAAGGTGAACGTGCCGTCGTACGTGTTCAGCGGGTTGAGGGCCGACGGGTTGAGCGTCGGCATCGGGTCGGTGGACGCCATCGCGTCGTCGTAGGGCGCGGTGCCCGGGACGCGGTACGTCTGCACGACGCCGCCGATCACGCTGAACTCGTTCTGCAGCGCGCTGATCTGGCCGGCGCCCTTGAGCGCGACCTTGTAGGCGTTCAGCACGCCGGCGTCGCCCTCGATGGTGACGACGACGCGGTAGAAGAGGTTGCCCGACGGGGCCGCGGCGGCCGGCGCGTGGGCGCCGTTGAACAGCTCGGTCCAGGCGTTGTCGCTCATCTGCGCGTCGGTCTTCTGCGCGAGGAGCTGCATGCCCGAGCCGTCGCGGTTCGCGTCGGTGAAGAGCTGGTAGGTCGTCACCGCGCCACCCGGCTTGTCCCAGGTGCCGGACGTGTCGCCGTCGAAGACCTCGACGACGAGCGGGTCGGCCGCGGACGCTGCCGGGACGCCCAGCGACAGGTGGGTCGGGGCGACGAACGACACCATGCCCTTGCCGGGCATGGAGAGGAACTTGCCGTCCGTGGGATCGGACGACGGGAAGCCGACCCGCGTGGGATCGGCGACGGCCTTCGCGCTCGGCGCGTCGGCGAGGGAGAACGCGGCGATCGCGAGCAGAACGCTGCTCGCGCCACGGCGGATCAGGGAATCCATGGTGCCTCCACATCCCGCCGGGTGCAGGTGCCACCCGGCCACGCCGCGCTATCGACCGGGCCTCGCCTCGAACTGAAGTGCGCCCGTCCTCCGGGACGCGCGTCCGCCGCCCTTCCCGCGGGGGCCGGGCCTCCGGCCCCCATCCCCCCCCCCGGGACGCAAGGCCCCGCCGGCCCCCCGGTCCCTGCGCACAACGGCCATTCCCGCCAGAGAGGCCTACGCTTCGCTCAGGCTGCCGTGGGGAGTGGGACGCGAGGTGACGTACGGCCGACAAGGCGCCAGTACTCCGGCGGCTTCGCGGCGACTGCGCAGGAGAGGGCGCGTTGGAAGAGCAGCGTCCTC
>JAEUHO010000182.1 GCA_016795345.1 Planctomycetia bacterium
CGGGAGGTCGGGGGCGCCGAGGAACTCGCGGAGCTTGTGCCGCCGCATGTTCGGCAGGTTGGGGAAGGTCATGTGCGTGCCGACGAGGTCGGCGACGCGGTCCGTGCGCCGGCGCGGCAGCTTCCAGCGCTCCGCGATCGCGAGCGACATCTCCTCGCCGAGGCTGTCGTGGCCGTTGAACCGGATGCGCCCGGTGGGGTCGACGGTCATGGTCGGCGGCTTCGCGACGTCGTGGAACAACGCGCCGAGCACCACGTCCTCGGCGTCCTCGTCCGCGAGGCCCGAGAGGTCGAGGTGGTCGAGCACCAGCGCGGTGTGGACGAAGACGTCGCCCTCGGGGTGGAACTGCGGCGGCTGCGGCACCCCGCGCATCGCGGCGATCTCGGGGAGCACGACGGGCAGGAGGCCCGTCCGGTGCAGGAGACGCAAGGCCCGGCCGCGGCCGGCCACGAGGATCTTCACCAGCTCGTCGCGGGTGCGCTCGGCCGACACGTCGGCGGCCAGCGGCGCCAGGCGGCGGATCGCGGCGGCCGTGGCGGGCTCGAGCGCGAACCCCAGCTTCACCGCGAACCGGACCGCGCGCAGCAGCCGCAGGTGGTCCTCGCGGAACCGCGCCTCGGGGTCGCCGATCGCGCGCAGGAGCCGCGCCGCGAGGTCGGCCTTCCCCCCCACGTAGTCGAGCACCTCGCCCGTCCGCGGGTCCTCGAAGAGCCCGTTCACCGTGAAGTCGCGCCGCGACGCGTCGGTCGGCGGGTCCGAGAAGACGACGCCCTCGGGGCGCCGGCCGTCCACGTACCGCCCGTCGGCGCGGAACGTCGCCACCTCGACGTTGCCGCCCTCCACGGGCACCACGACGACGCCGAACCTCGCGCCCACGGTCAACGCGCGCGGGAACAGCGCCTCGACCTGCTCCGGCGTCGCCGACGTCGCGACGTCGTGGTCGCCGGGCACGCGCCCGAGCAGCCGGTCGCGGACGCAGCCGCCGGCGAACAACGCGCGGTGGCCGGCGGCGGCGAGCCGCTCCGCCACGGCGAGGGCGTCGGCGCGGGTCGAGCGGGAGGCCATCCCCCCGAAGGTATCCGCCCGCGCGGGCGGACCGCCACCCCGCCGCGCCGGGCCCGGCGGTCCGCGGCGTCGTCAGCGGTCGCGCCGCCGGCGGACCTCGCGTTCGACGGCCTCGGCGGCCCGGTCGGCCTCCGCCCGGCGCGCCGGCTCGGGCGGCACGCCGCCGTACCGCTCGTCGTCGTGGCCCGCCGTGAGCGCGGTCAGCGGCGGCGCGACCTCGGGGACCGCGCGGCCCGAGCGAGCGAGGTACTCGCGCGGGGTCTCGGGGCGCTTGCGCACGAGCCCGAGGCCCGCGAGGGCCGCGAGGGCGCGCGCGTACGCGCCGTCGGCGCCGGCGAGCTCGGCCGCCGCGGCCCGCGCGGCCGCGCGGCGCCGGTTCCAGCGCGCGAGGAGCACGGTGGCGACCGCGCCGAGCACCGCCCACGCCCAGGCCGGGAGCGCGCCCACGGTCCCGGCCACCGCGGCGGTGGCGGCCCGGATCGCGCGCCCGCCCGCGCCGTGCGCCGAGAACCAGCCGAAGAGGCCGCCGCCGCCGCGCGTCGGCCGCCCGCCCCCTTCGGCGGCGGTGTACCCGTCGCCGCC
>JAEUHO010000209.1 GCA_016795345.1 Planctomycetia bacterium
GCGTGGACCACGTTCCGCGACCGTTTCACCGCGCGGTTCGGGTACGCACCCGACCACCACGCGGCGACGGCGTACGACGGCGCGGCCTACCTCGTCGCGGCGACGCGGCGCGCGGGGCTCAACCGCGTGCGGCTGCGCGCCGCGTTGTTCGAGCCGGCGACGTACGCGGGGGTCGCCGGCGACGTGCGGTTCGACGTCAACCACAACGACGTCCGCGCGCTCTCGATCGTGCGCGTCCAGGGCGGGACGTTCGTCTACGGGGCGCCGTGAACACGCGCCGCGCCCTGGTCGGCGTGCTCGGGGCGCTGTGGGCCTGCGGCGCACCGGGCCTCGCGTCGGCGGAGGGTGACCGCGCCCCGGGCCCGCCCCGGGCCGACGCGCCGCACACCGTCGGGCCCCTCACCGTGGGAGTCGTCGCGCCCGCGGACGCGGACGTCGCGCGCGAGCTCGCCGACGGCGCGACGCTCGCGTGCGAGGAGGCGACCCGCGCGGGGCGCGTCGCGCCGCGCGTCGTCGTGCGCGCGGTCGCGGCGGCGTGGGGGAGCGCCGGGTCGGTGACCGTCGCGCTCGCGCGCGAGGACCGCGCCGACGTCGTGGTGGCGCCGCCCGACGCCGCGACCGCCCACGAGGTCGTGCAGCTGGCGAGCAAGGTCGGCGTGCCGGTGTTGTCCACGTCGCCCGCGCGCAGCGTGGCGGGCACGGGGAGCCCGTGGTGCGTGACGATGGCGGACGAGGAGGGGCGGAAGGGGTCCGGGACCACGAGGCCCGCTGCGCCGCCGTGGCTCGTCGCGGGGTTCGCAATGCGGTTCGGGCGCGCGCCGGGCCCGGATGCCGTCGCGGCGTACCACGCGATCGTCTGCGTCGTCGCGGCCTCGCCCACGCCCGCGGGCGACGCCCGCGCGCGGCGCGACGCGCTGCGAGACGGGGCCGCCGTCGCGCGCGCGCGGGCCGCCGGGTCCCCGACGTGGGGACGCGGCACATGGCGATGCGTCTCGTGGTAGGAGGTCCCGTGCGTTACCTCGCCGCCGCGTGCCAGACCGACCTCCCGAACCCGACGGACCGCGCGGGGATCGCGCGGAACGCCGCCGCGATGCGCGCGACGATCGAGCGGACCGTCGCGGGGTACGCGCCGTTCGGCGACGTGCGGCTGCTCGTGTTCCCGGAGTTCGCGCACGCGGCGCCGGTGTACGCGACCGCGCCGGAGCTGCTCGAGCGGCTGGCGCTGCCGATCCCGAACGAGCACACCGACGCGTACGCCCGGCTCGCGAAGGCGCTCGGCGTGTGGGTGCAGACGGGGACGTTCCTCGAGCGCGACGACCGCTACGCCGGCGCGGTGTTCAACACGACGTGCCTGATCGGACCCGAGGGGCTCCTCGCGCGGTACCGCAAGGTGAACCCGTGGATCCCGTGGGAGGTGCACGCGTCGCCGCTCGACCTGCCGGGCTACGCGGACGAGGTGTTCCCGGTCGTCGAGACGCCGATCGGGCGGCTGGGCGTCGCGATCTGCTACGACTGGTTGTTCCCGGAGGTGCTGCGGCAGCTGGCGGCGGCGGGCGCGGAGGTGCTTCTGCGCGTGTCGGCCTACATGGACCCGTGGGGGGCGACGCCGCCCATGGACTGGTGGACCGTCGTGAACCGCGCGCGGGCGATCGAGAACACCGCGTACGTCGTCGCCGCGAACCAGGGTGCGAGCGCGGCCGCGTACCCGCCGTTCTCGTGGCCGGGCGGGAGCATGCTCGTGGACTTCGACGGACGGCTGATCGCGCAGGCCGACCCGGGTCCGGGCGAGAAGGTGGTCGTCGGGCCGGTGGACCTCGACGCGCTGCGGGCCGAGCGTCGTCGGCGGACGGGGCACGCGATGCTCGCGCACCTGCGGCCCGAGGCGTATCCGGTCTACCGCGCGCCCGGTTATCCGGCCGGGGCGGGCGCGCCCTCGACCGTCGCCGACAACGATGCCCGCATCGCGGCCCGCAAACGCGCCGTCGACCGCTGACCGGCGGACACATCACCTGATGCGGCGGGTGTTCCAGCGCGCGCGGTACTCGGTGTGGAGCGGGTCCGTCGGGTAGCGCTCGGTGGCGGGATAGGGGTAGGTGCTCATGCCGTGGAACGGCAGGGGCTCGACGGCGTCGCCCGCGCCGGTGTAGGGGTCGCGGTCCTTGCAGTAGCCGTCCACGCGCAGGAGGAAGGTGCGGGCGTGGCCGGCGGGGAGCGGCGGCAGGGTCGCGGCGTCGAAGGCGAGGGTCACCTCCTCGCCCTTGCCGAAGATCACGAAGCGGTCGTCGGCGGCGCCCAGCAGCGGGGTGACGTCGCCGAACTTCGTGTGGTCGCCCGGCAGCGTGCGGAAGGGGATCCAGGCCTCGCACACGCTGTAGTCGTAGAGCGTGGGGGCCTTGCCGTCGGGGCTGAACTCGCGCGGGTAGCCCTTCGCGTGGAGGTCGGCGGCGGCGACGGGCAGCGTCGTCACGCGCAGGCGGTCGCCGGCCACGTCCTTCGCGACGAAGACGCGGTCCCAGTAGACCTCGAGGTTCGTCGCGATCCGGCAGCGGCCGCGCGTCGGCCCGAGGAGGCCCGTGACGTCGTACGTCATGGTGCGCGGGGTGCCGGCGGGATAGCCGAGCGTCGCGACCGGGCGCCACGCGCCGCCGACCTCGACCTCGAGCGTCGGGGGCGCCTGCGTGATCCCGGCCTGCTGCGCCGCGTACACCGTCTTGCTGTAGCCGTACTCGATCCAGCCGGAGAGGCACATCACGAGGCGTTCGCCGGGCGCGAGGGCGGGCAACGCGTCGCCGAAGTCGAGCTCGACGTGGTGGGGGCGGGCGAGGCCCAGGAACCGCGGGTCCTTCTCGAACCCGTCTACGGTGGCGCGGTCGTCGGCGAGCAGGCGCGCGAGGACGTCGCGGCCGCGTTCGTCCACGGCGCGGCGCGGGAAGACGCGCGTCGCGACGGCGTGGAGCCGGTCCGTCGGCATCGGCTCGGCGACGGCGAAGCGCTCGTCGGGGAACACCTCGAGGTCGGCCGGGTGGTCCACGACGAGGAGGCGGGCTTCGTCGAGGTACGACACCTCCTCGAGGTTCTCGAGCAACTGCACGACGAACCGGCCGTCGCGCGGGGCCAGGGCGGGCAGGCGGATCACCTCCGTCGGGTCGGGCGGCGCGTACCCGAGGGGCGGGCCCGCGTAGAAGCCGAGGCCGCCCGAGCCGAGGCAGTCCGCGACGTACCGGAACGTCTCGCCGTCCCACGCGAAGATCACGGGGCACGAGGCGATCTTGCGGTTGACCTCGACGATCTCGTGGAGGCGGCCCGTCGGCACCTCGTGTTCGCTCTGGAGCACGCCGTCGGGCCAGCGGACGCGCACGAAGTCGGCCCGCGCGGCGCCGCCGAGGCCGACGACGAGCACGTCGCTCGCCTGGCCGGGGAAGCCCGCGCCCGCCTGCACCGCGCGGCGCGCGAGCAGGTCGCCCGCCTTCACCTCGACGTCGGCCCCGAGGCCGCGCGCGTTGGTCCACGTGCGGCCCTCGACGCGGTCGGGGACGCCGCGCAGGCGCAGCCGCAGCGCGTGCCCGGCGACGGGCGCGGCGTTGCGCAGGTACGCCGGCGGCGCGCCGCGCCCCGCGAGCACCGCGTCCACGTCGCCGTCGCCGTCGGCGTCGAGGAGCGCGAGCGCGTCGCGGTCGCCCGCCGGGAGCGCGAGCGGCTCGACGGCGAACCGCCCGCCCCGCGCCGCGCGGAACACGGTCGCGGCCGCGCCGAACGCGACGAGGTCGAGGCGGCCGTCGCCGTCGACGTCCGTCGCCGCGACGGCGCGGGCCCCGACGCGTCGCGTCGGGACGTCGGGCACGAGCGCGAACGCGCCGCGGCCCGAGCCTCGCGCCAGCGCGACCGCGCCGTCGGGGCGCACCAGCACGAGGTCGAGCGCGCCGTCCGCGTCGAGGTCGGCCGCGGTCGCGCCGACGCAAGGCCCGAGCGCCGTCGTGCGCGGGTCCTCGACGAACGGGTCGAGGCGGCCGTTGCGCCAGCCGCGGAGCCGGTCGTGGCCGTCCACCGCGACGACGTCGAGGATGCCGTCGTCGTCGAGGTCCGCGGCGAAGGCCGCGCGCGGCGCGTCGCACGCGAGGCCCCGTGCGTCGGTGACGTCCTCGAACCGGCCGTCGCGGCGGTTGCGCAGGAAGCGGAGGCGCGCGCCCGCCACGAGCAGGTCGACGTCGCCGTCGTGGTCGAGGTCGGCGGCGCAGAGCGCGCCGCAGCCGTCGCCGGTCGCGAGGGGGCCCGCGGGGTCCGGCGCGAACCGGCCGCCCTCGCCGCCGCGGTAGACGACGACGCCGTCGCCCGAGAGGACCAGGTCGAGGCGGCCGTCGTCGTCGAGGTCGGCGAACAACGCGGCGGTCGCAGGCGTCGTGGCGCCGAGGCCGGCGGCGTCGGTGACGTCGGTGAAGCGTCCGCCGTCGTTGCGGTAAAGGTGTCCCGGGGTCGTGGGCCCGCCGACCCACAGGTCGTCGTCGCCGTCGCCGTCGGCGTCGCCGCACGCGATCGCGGGTCGCGCGTCCCGGACGACGGCTGCGAGCCCGACGTCGCCGGCGAGGCCGAGGCCGGCGCCGGCGGGCGGCGCGAGGTCGCGGATCGCCTGGCCGTACCGGCCCGACTCGCCGTACTCCTTGTCGCCGCGGCGGCGGTGTTTGGTGAGCGCGGGTGTGCCGAAGCCCTCGGCGTCCGTCAGCGCGCGCACCTTCGCGAGGAGGGCCTTCGCCTCGTCGCCCTCGCCGCGGCCGGACCGCTGCAGGACGGTGCCGAGGGCCGCCATCGCGACGGTATCGTCCGGCGCGAGGGCGAGCGCGCGGCGGAGGTAGCCCTCGGCCGCCGCGTGGTCCTCCTCGACGCGCTCGAGCTCGAACGCGCCGAGCCACGTGTAGACCGAGGGTTCGTCGGGGTCCACCTCGAGGAGGCGGCGGAGGTACGGGAGGCCTTCCTCGAGCCGGCCCTGGAACCGCAGCACGAGGGCCGTGCCGAGGAGGGCGTGCGGGTTCGTCGGGTCGTCCGCGAGCACGCGCGCGTACTCCTCGACGGCGCGGACGAGGAGGTCCGCGCGGCGCGACGCGGCGAGCGCGAGCGCGTAGTTCACGCGCGCGTCGCGCCACGTCGGCGCGCGTTCGACGACGCGGCCGAGCAGCTCCACGGCGGCGAGCGTCTCCTTCTCCTCGTACCGCTCGAGGTGCGACAGCCCTTCGTTCTCGAGCGCGAGGAGGTCGTCGGCGCGCGCGGCGGGCGCGGGCGTCGGACCTCCGCAGCCCGCGAGGACGCCGATCAACCCGACGCAGCACATCGCGGCGCCGAGGCGGCGTCCGCGGACGGAGTGGTTCGCTCGCACGGCGCTCGGCCTCCGGCTCGGGCCGACGGAACCGTCGCGCCCCGACGGACGAACGTCGCGTCCCGTCTCCCCATGCCCTCCGCTCCCCCGCGCAACACTTCCGTCGCGTTCCCGCCAATGCATGCCGGTCGTCGATTGGCGGATCGGCGAGCGGGCCTCGCGTCCCGGAGAGCGGGACGCGGTCCCGGAGGTCACTTCTTGCCGAGGACCTCGTCGATGAACTTCCAGACCTCGGCGTGCAACGGGCTGTGGCCCGCCTGCAACTGCACGCGCGAGACGTGCTGGTAGCCGAGCTCCTTCAGCTTCGCCTCGGCCGCGTCGGTCTGACCCTCGATGCCCGGCTTCTGGCCGAAGACGTGGTCGCGATGCTCGTCGTTCGCGCCCGTCATGAGGCGGACGACGGGCCCGCCGTCGGCACCGGGCGCGGGCGGGCTCGAGATGCCCTGGCCGTCGAAGTTCGCGCACGCGGGCGCCGCGCCGCGGACGTGGGCCGGGTCCATGAAGAGCTTCCAGTAGCAGTACTTGCCGCCGCCGGAGAAGCCCGTGAGGAAGACCTTCTCGTCGCCGCCGAAGCGCTTCGTCACGATCTCGAGGATCTTGTCCATGCCCGGGCCGTCGAAGTCCATGCGGCGGGTGTCGTACTCCTTCAGGAGCGCGGGGTCGTAGAAGGGGTACTTCGCGGGGTCGAGCGCGTTCGTGTTCGTGAACCCGCACGGCACGACCACGATGGCCGCGCGCGAGCCCCGCGTGCTCTTCGCGGCGTTGAAGTAGCCGAGGAAGCCGCAGCCCGCGCCCTCGGCCCCGACGAACACGGGGTACGTCTTGCCCTTCTGCCAGTCCTTCGGCAGCGCGACGTAGGCCAGGAGCGGATGGTCGGGCGAGCCCAGCATCAGCTGGCCCTTCATCCCCTCCGCGAGCTCGATCCGGTCGTACTTCGCGGCGCCGTCGGGGTCGGCCTTGCGCATCGCCGCGAGCGCGCGCGCCGCCGCCCACGGACGGTTACCCTTGAAGCCCTCGTCCACGATGCGCTGCGCGCGCGCGAGCCGCGGCTTCGCGGCCTCCCAGCGCAGCGCGGCGAGCACCGCCGCCTCCGCGCGCGCCGGCGCGTCGGGGCTCGCGAGCGCCGCCGCGAGCTTGTCGTACGCCTTCGCGATCTTCGGCGCCGCCGCCTTGCGCAGCGGTTCGACCTTCGCCGCGGCGTCGGCCGCCTCCTCCGCGACCGCCTCGAGCGCCGTCTTCGCGGCCGCGAGCGCGGGCCCGGCCGCCGCGCCGAGGGCCTCGCCCTCCGCGAGCGCCGCCTCCGCCTCCGTCTTCCCGCCGACGTCGAGACACGCCTTCGCGTAGGCGCCGAGCTCGCCGGCCACGTCCGCCGCGGCCTTCGCGGCGTCGTCCTTCGCGACGGCGGGGGCGACGCGGGCGGCGACGACGACGGAGAGGACGAGCGCGGACGACGCGAACGCGCGGTGGATCCTCATGCGCCCATTCCACCACCGGGGGGGCGGAAGTTCCACGGACCGCGAGGCCGCGAGTTCGTTGCGCGCGCGTGGGCGCGAGGGCCGTCTGATGGGGGTGATGGAGCTGCTCGTCCCCCTCGTCGAACGCGCCCGCGACGGCGACCGCGCCGCGTTCGGGGACCTCCACGCCCGGTTCGCGCGGCCGGTCTACCTCGCGCTCGTCGGCCTCCTGCGCCGCCGCGAGGACGCCGAGGACGCCTGGCAGGTCACGTTCCTCGCGGCCTGGCGCCACCTCCCGCGGCTGCGGCGCGCCGACCGCTTCCCCGGCTGGCTCTTCCGCATCGCCCGCAACGCCGCCCGCGACGTCGCGCAGCGCCGCAAGCGCTTCCCGGCGGCCCTGCCCGACGCGAGCGACCTCGTCGCCCGCCCGAACGGCCTTCCCGCGCCGCCCTCCGCCGCCGACCCGCTGCCCGCCCTCGTCGGCGAGCTCCGCCCCGAGACCCGCGCGCTCGTCCTCCTGCGCGCCGTCGAGGGCTGGAGCGCCGAGGAGGTCGCCGCCGCGTTCTCGTGGAGCGCCTCCACCGTCCGCCGTCGTTACGCCCGCGCCCTCGCGCTCCTGCGCGCCCGACTCACCGAGAGGAACGGATCATGACCCACGACCTCGAAGCGCGCCTCCGCGCCGCGTACGCCCCGCTCGCGCCCGACCCCGCGCGCGCCGACGACCTCGCCGCCACGCTCCTCGACGCGCCGCAGGCCCCCGCGCCCGGCCGCCTCGGCCGCGTGCTCCCGTGGGGCGTCGCGATCGCGGCCACGCTCGTCGGCGCGTTCCTCCTCGCGCGCGGCCCCGCACCCGCCGACCGCGCCGCCCGTCCCGCCCACGACGGCCCGGCCGTCACCGCGTTCGTCGACGCGCACGGCCGTGCGACGCTCGCCGGCGTGGACGGCCGCGCGCTCCGCACGTGGGAGCTCGGCGACCTCCCGATCGACCTCGCGATCCCGGCCGAGATCGGCGCCGTCCTCGCGGCGGAGGTCGCGCCGTACGCGCCGCCGGTGGATCCCGACTCCGTCCCGCGCACGCCCGACGCCCCGACGCTCGGCCCCGCCTTCCGTGGCCCCTCGCCGGTCGCGCTCGTGATCGATGCGGCCCCCGACGTCCCGTGGCGGCACGTCGAGAGCGTCTTGCTCGCCGCCCCGCACGCGATGCTCGTGGACGTCACGTTCCTCGATCCGGAACGTGGCCGCCCGGCAGTCCGCCAGCGGTTGCCGTTCGTCGGACCGGCCGTCGCCGGCGACGAAGGCGAGGCCCGCCACTACCGCGTGTTGTGGTTCCCCGGCGTGGCCGTGGTCCTCCGGCCTGACGGCGCTGGTGCCCCGACGGCCTTTCTCCAGCGGGGCGGCGAGCCCGTGTTCTTCGTTCGCGACGACGGCGCACTGGCGGACCTTGCCGTGCGAGCCGCGGCCGCGCGACCTGCGGACGTCGAGTCGTCCCTCGGACTGGAGGTCTTGCCCCTCGCCGACGGCGACACGATCACGTACCTCGACACCTTCCGCGTCCTCGACGCCCTGCGCGACGCCGGCGTGAACCGCGTCCTCTTCGCGGCCGGTTCGGGACGGCGGACGAAGTAGGGGGACCGCGAGGCCCGGGCGATTCCGCTGGCGGCGGGCATACGAACAAGATACAAACAACGGCCGATGCGGCCGATCTCCAACCCCCCGAACCCCTGGGCGCGCGTGCACGTCGAGCGGGACCACCCCAGTGCCTGGGACCCGGAATGGGTGGGCGAGCCGCCGTCCGACCCGCTGCAGGTCTACGAGGAGGAGGCGCGGTCCCTCATCGTCGAGAACGACAGCCCGGACGTCGGCTTCCGCTTCGGCGTGAACCCGTACCGCGGCTGCCAGCACGCGTGCGCCTACTGCTACGCGCGGCCGTCGCACCAGCACCTCGGATTCGGCGCCGGCACCGACTTCGAACGGCGCATCGTCGTCAAGGTCAACGCGCCCGAGGTCCTGCGGAAGGAACTCGCCCGCCCGTCGTGGCAGGGCGACGAGCTCGCGTTCTCCGGCAACACCGACTGCTACCAACCCCTCGAGGCGTCGTACGGCCTGACGCGCCGCTGCCTCGAGGCCTGCCGCGACGCGCGCAACCCCGTCGGCATCATCACGAAGGGCGTCCTCGTCCAACGCGACGTCGCGCTGCTGGCCGAGCTCCACGCGCGCGCGGGCGTGCGCGTGCACGTGAGCGTCCCGTTCGCCGACCCGGTCGTCTCGCGCGCGCTCGAGCCCGGCCCCGCATCACCCGACCGCCGTTTCGCCGCGATGAAGGCGCTGGCGGACGCGGGGATCCCCGTCGGCCTCTCGCTCGCGCCGGTGATCCCCGGCCTCAACGACGCCGACCTGCCGGAGCTGCTCGAGCGCGCGCGCGACGCCGGCGCGCGCAGCGCGTTCCTCACGTTGCTCCGGCTGCCCGCGGAGGTCCTGCCGGTCTTCTTCGAGCGGCTCGAGGCCGCGTTGCCGACGCGGGTCGGCAAGGTCCGCAGCCAGCTCGTCGACGTCCGCGGGGGCGCGCTGAACGACGCGCGGTTCGGCCACCGCATGGAGGGCGCGGGTCCGCGCTGGAAGGCGATCGTGGACCTCTTCACGCTGCACGCGCGCCGGCTCGGGCTCGAGACGGGCGAGCCGCCCGCGGGGAGATCGCCGTTTCGCCGGCCGGCCACCGGGCCTCGCGTACCCCGGGACGTGGCCGCGGGCCAGGGACTGCTGTTCGACGCGTGAAGCGCGACGGTCGCGGCGCGCGCGGCGGGAGCGAGGGGCGCGGCGCGTCGCGTCGCGCTCGGGTTCAACGCGCGAAGCGCTCGTAGGTGCCGACGAGCTCGGTCGTGCCGACGACCTTCCCGACCATCGCCTCGAGGAGCTGTGCCTTCGTCGCGCCCTGCGGCAGGTCGAGGCGCGCGCGGAGCGCGTACGCGGTGAAGCGGTACCGATGGGGGCCGTGGCCCGCGGGCGGCAGCGGACCCGACCAGCCCACGACGCCGAAGCCGTTGACGCCCTCGCGCATCGCCGCGAACGCGGCGGGGCGTTTCGCCATGCCGGAGAGGCCGTCGGGGAGCCTCGGCACGTCGGCGCGGAGGCCCCACACGAGCCAGTGCACGAAGGGCTCCTC
>JAEUHO010000223.1 GCA_016795345.1 Planctomycetia bacterium
AAGAGCGACATCGGCATGCAGGAGATGGGCAACGTCGGGCCCACGGGCGAGCGCCTCCCCGACCCCGACGTGCTCCTCCTCTCGTACACCGGCTGCTTCACCTTCCTGAAGTGGTTCGAGCTGCTGCGCGAGAAGTACAGGTGCCCGACGGCGATGCTGCACGTGCCCTACCAGGGCGAGGGCGAGATCACGCCGTCGATGCGCAAGTACGTCGTGGACCAGCTGCGCGACAAGGTGATCCCCGTCCTCGAGCAGGTCAGCGGGCGGAAGTACGACGAGGACCGGCTGCGCGAGAACCTCGTCCGGTCGGCGAAGGCCGAGGACGACCTGGTCGCGGTGCTGCAGTCGGCCAAGCACACGCCGTCGCCCATCGACGCGTGGTTCGGCGGCGTCTACTACATCGGCCCGATCTTCACGTCGTTCCGCGGGACGCAGGACGCGGTGGACTACTACCGCGAGCTGCGGGCCGAGGTCGAGGAGCGGATCGCGGAGGGCAAGGGCCCCGTCTCGCCCGAGGGCGACGTGACCGAGCGGTACCGCGTCGTGGTCGAGGGGCCGCCCTCGTGGACCCACTTCCGCGAGCTGTGGAAGATGTTCGCCGACGAGGGCGCCGTCGCCGTCGCGTCCACGTACACCAAGGTCGGCGGCGTCTACGACCTCGGCTTCCGCCACGACCCGTCGCGCCCGCTCGAGACGCTGGCCGACTACTGCATGGGCTGCTACACGAACCTGAACCTGCCGTCGCGCGTGGACATGATCGCGAAGTACGTGCAGGAGTACGCCGCCGACGGCTTCCTCATCAACAGCGTGAAGTCGTGCAAGTCGTTCAGCGCCGGCCAGCTCGTCATCCTGCGCGAGGTCGAGAAGCGCACGGGCAAGCCGGGCGGGTTCGTCGAGAGCGACCTCGTGGACCCGCGCTACTTCTCCGGCGCCAACATCAAGAACCGGCTTGAGTCCTACTTCCAGATGATCGCCCAGAAGCGGGCGGGCAAGGAGGCGTCGTGAAGTACGCCGTCGGCATCGACCTCGGCTCCACCACGACGAAGGCCGTCGTCATCGGGACCGAGGGGCAGGTCCTCGGGCACGGCATCACCAACAGCCGCAGCAACTACGACCTGGCCTGCCAGGTCGCGCTCACCGAGGCCCTCATCCACACCCGCTTCTGCCTCGTCGAGTCGCAGCTCGCGGCCCGGGGCGTCGAGGGCCCGGCGGCCAAGCGCGTGCTGGCGGAGCTCGAGCTCCGCTTCCGCGAGCAGCAGTACCGCGGGCAGCTGCGCGTCCTCGACGCCGTCACCCGCCGGATGGCGGCGACGTCGCCGCCGGGGACGCTGGCGTCCCTCGACCGCGTCCTGGCGTCGATGGAGGCCGAGGTCGGCTCGCTCTTCACCCTCGGGGCGACCCGGAAGAGCGACTTCTTCCGCGACCTCGCCGGCGCGCGGTTCCTCTCGCTCGCCGAGGACGAGGCCCGCCGCTCGGGCGTGCGGTTCGAGGGCATCGTCGGGCTGTTCGACAAGGCCATCCTCGAGGTCGAGAACACCCCGTGGGACGGGGGCGCGTTCGAGAGCCAGATCGGCAACGCGCTCGCGAGCACGGCGTCCCGGACGCCGGAGCTCGACGCGGCCGTGCGCCGCGCCACCGACGTCCCCCTCGAGAAGATCGCGGCGGTGGGCACGGGCTACGGGCGGTCGAGGCTCCCGTTCCCCAAGGAACAGATCCGCTCCGAGATCCTCTGCCACGGGCTCGGCGCCCACGCGATGTTCCCGCTGACGCGGACCGTGCTCGACATCGGCGGCCAGGACACGAAGGCCATCCAGGTGGACGAGCGCGGCATCGTGACGTCGTTCCAGATGAACGACCGGTGCGCCGCGGGCTGCGGGCGCTACCTCGGCTACATCGCCGACGAGATGAACCTCGGCCTGCACGAGCTGGGCCCCCTGGCGCAGTCCTCGACGCGGTCCGTCCGCATCAACTCGACGTGCACGGTGTTCGCGGGGGCCGAGCTGCGCGAGCGGCTCTCCCTCGGCGAGAAGCGCGAGGACATCCTCGCCGGCCTGCACCGCGCGATCGTGCTGCGCGCCATGTCGCTGCTGGCCCGGAGCGGCGGCGTCAAGGACCAGTTCACGTTCACCGGCGGCGTCGCCAAGAACCCCGCCGCGGTGAAGGCCCTCCGGGGCCTGATCACGGAGAACTACGGCGAGCTGCGCATGAACATCTCGCCCGACTCCATCTACACCGGCGCGCTCGGCGCGGCGCTCTTCGCGCTCCGCGACGCGCAGGGGACCCCGATGCCGGAGCCCGCGCTCGCCACGAACGGAGGCACCCATGCCCACTGACCCGACCCTCGCCGCCGCGCGCCACGGCACCGTCCGCACGGTCGGCCTCGACGTCGGCTCGTCCGCCGTCAAGCTGGTCGTGATGGAGGACGGCCCCGCGGGCCCCAAGCTCCTCGGCCACGTGACCGAGCGCCTGCGGCGCCGCGACCCCACGGCCGTCGCGGAGTCCGTCTTCCACGACGCGCTCGCGGGCCTCGGCCTCCGCCCGGACGAGCTCGCGTACGTCGCCACGACCGGCGAGGCCGAGGCGGTCGCGTTCCGCACGGGCCACTTCTACGGCATGACGACCCACGCCCGCGGCGCGCTCTTCCTCGACCCCGAGGCGCGCGCGGCCGTCGACATCGGCGCCCTGCACACCCGCGCGATCCTGATGGACGAGCGCGGCAAGGTGCTCGGCTACCGCATGACGAGCCAGTGCGCCTCGGGCTCCGGCCAGTTCCTCGAGAACATCTGCCGGTACCTCGGCGTCACCCTCGAGGAGATCGGCCCGCTCTCCGTCCAGGCCAAGACCCCCGAGAAGTGCTCGTCGATCTGCGCCGTGCTCGCCGAGACCGACGTCATCAACATGGTCTCGCGCGGCATCGCGACGGCCGACATCCTGAAGGGCATCCACCAGTCGATGGCCGGGCGCTACCTCCGGCTGCTCGCCTCCGCGGGCCCGGCCGGGGTCGTCCTCGTCACCGGCGGCCTCTCGGCCGACATCGGCCTCGTCGCCGCGATGCGGGAGGGCACGGGCGAGATCAAGCAGAAGCTCGACATCCGCACGCACCCGCACTCCGTGCTCGCCGGCGCCATCGGCGCCGCGCTCTGGGGCGCGTTCCGCGCGCGGAGGATGGCCGCGAAGGCGGTGGGGGGCGCCGCTTGAGCGGGCCCCTGCCGGTCCCCGACGGCCTCGACCTCGCGGGCCGCGTCGCGCTCGTCACGGGCGCGGGCGGCGGCATCGGGTCGGCGACGGCCGCGCGCCTCGCGCGCGCGGGCGCGACCGTGCTCGCGGTGGACCTCCCCGGCCGCGAGGGTCCGCCGGGCACGCGCTCGCTCGCCTGCGACCTCGGCGACGCCGCGGCGATCCGCGCGCTCGTCGCCGACGTGGCCGCCGCGCCCGGCCGGCTCGACGTCCTCGTGCACGCCGCGGGCGTCACCGGCGACGCCATGCTCTGGAAGATGGAGGACGCGGCCTGGGAGCGCGTGCTCCGCGTCAACCTCGACTCCGCGTTCCACCTCCTCAAGGGCTTCGCGCCGCTGCTGCGCGCCGCGGGCGCCGCGTCCGTCGTGCTCGTCGCGTCCATCAACGGGCAGCGCGGCAAGCTCGGCCAGGCGAACTACGCCGCGAGCAAGGCCGGGCTCATCGCGCTCGGCAAGACCGCGGCCCTCGAGCTCGGGCGCCACGGCGTCCGCGTGAACTCCGTCGCGCCCGGCTGGATCGACACGCCCATGACCGCGTCGATCCCCGCCGCGTTCAAGCAGCGCGCGATCGACGAGTCCGCCCTCGGGCGGACCGGCACCCCCGACGACGTCGCGGGCGCCGTCCTCTTCCTCTGCTCGGGCCTGGCGCGGCACGTCACCGGCCAGGTCCTCCGCGTGGACGGCGGTCAGCTGACCGCCTAGGGCGCAAAGGAGACCCCATGGACCCGCTCCCCAACACCACCGTCCGCAGCCTCGAGGCGAAGGACGTGGACGCCGTGGTCGCGCTCGACGCGCGCATCGTCGGCCGCCGCCGCGACGGCTACCTCCGCCCGAAGCTCGCCGAGGCCCTGAAGGACGTCGGCATCCGCGCGTCGCTCGTCGTCGAGCACGACGGCCGCCCCGCGGGCTTCCTCCTCGCCAAGGTCTGGTACGGCGAGTTCGGCGAGCTCGACCCCGTCGCGGTGCTCGACACCATCGGCGTCGACCCGCTCCTGCGCGCGCACGGCCTCGCGACGGAGATGCTCGACCAGCTCCGCATGAACCTCGCGGCGCTCGGCATCCGCACGCTGCGCACCGAGGTGAGCTGGCGCAACCCCGAGCTGCTCACGTTCTTCCACCGCGAGGGCTTCGTGCCCGCGCAGCGGCTCTGCCTCGAGGCCGACCCCGCGGCGCCCGAGGTCCGGGCGCGCCGCGAGGCGCGGCTCGAGCGCCAGGGCGGCGAGGCGGCGGCCCGCTGAAGGCCGCGGCGGGGGGGCGGTCGGGGGTCCGGGACCGCGAGGCCCGTGCGCCCGCGCGCCCGCGGGTCCCGGGCCGCCGGTGTGCCAAGATGGGCGGATGCCGGCCCGCCGCCCCCGACCCCGCCGCCGCGCCCGACGCGAGGCCCGCGACCGCGGACCGGGCCTCGCCGTCCCGCGCGTATTCTCCGTCGCCGGCGTCGACCCGTACGCCGCGGTGGCCTGGCGTCGCCGCAACGCGCGGATCGACGACGCCGAGGGCCGCCCGGTCTTCGAGCAGCGCGGCGTCGAGGCGCCGGCGTCCTGGAGCGACCAGGCCGTCGACCTCGTCGCGTCGCGGTACTTCGCGGGGCGCCTCGGCACCGCGGCGCGCGAGCGCAGCGTGCGCGCGCTCGTCGCGCGCGTCGTCGGGACCGTCGCGGGCTGGGTCCGCGCGGGCGGCGTGCTCGCCGGCGCGGGCGACGCCGCGGCGTTCGAGGCCGAGCTCGCGTCGCTGCTGCTGCAGCAGCGGGCGTCGTTCAACTCGCCCGTGTGGTTCAACGTCGGCGTCGAGCCCCAGCCGCAGTGCAGCGCGTGCTTCATCCTCGGCGTCGAGGACCACCTGCCGTCGATCCTCGAGCTCGCGACCGTCGAGGGGCGCGTGTTCAGCCGCGGCAGCGGCGCGGGGTCGAACTTCTCGGCCCTCCGAGCGTCGAGCGAGCCCACGCGCACCGGCGGCCTCGCGGCGGGCCCCGTCGCGTTCCTGCGCGGCCTCGACGCGCTCGCCGGCGCGGTGAAGAGCGGCGGCCGCACCCGTCGCGCGGCCAAGATGGCGATCCTCGACGCCGACCACCCCGACGTGCTGGCGTTCGTCGAGAGCAAGGCGATCGAGGAGGCGCGGGCGCGGGCGCTCGCCGCCGCGGGCCTCGACCGGCTCGACGGCGCGCACGGGCCGTCCGTCGCGTTCCAGAACGAGAACCACTCGGTGCGCCTGCCGGACGCGTTCCTGCGCGCGGTCGCGCGGGACGGCGCGTGGACGCTGCGGCCGCGCACCGCGGCGGGACGGCCCACGAAGGTCCGCGCGCGCGACCTGCTGCGCGCGGCCGCGCGCGCCGCCCACGACTGCGGCGACCCGGGCGTGCAGTTCGCCGACACCATCGAGCGCTGGAACCCGGTGCCGGTGACCGGCCCGATCCGTGCCACGAACCCGTGCGCCGAGTTCGTCTTCCTCGACGACACCGCGTGCAACCTCGCGTCGATCAACGTGCTCGCGTTCCGCGACCCGGTCCGCGGGGTCGACGTGGACCGGCTCGCGGCGGCGGTCCGCGTGCTGACGATCGCGATGGAGACGCTCGTCGGGCACGCGTCGTACCCGACGCCGCGGATCGCCGACCGGTCGGCGAGGCTGCGGCCCCTGGGCCTCGGCGTCACGAACCTCGGGGCCCTCCTGTTGTCCCTCGGCCTGCCCTACGACGGCGACGCGGGCCGCGCGCTCGCCGCGGGCGTGATGGCGCTCGTCGGGGGCGAGGCGACGCGCACGTCCGCGCGGCTCGCGGCGCGCCTCGGGCCGTTCGACGCGTGGGCCGCGAACCGCGCGCCCGCCCTCGCGGTGCTCGGGCGCCACGTCCGCGCGGCGCACCGCCTCGACCGGCGGCTCGTCCCCGCGGCGCTGCGGGCCGCCGCCGTCGAGGCGTGGGACGACGCCGCGGCGCGCGCGGCCGCGGACGGCCTGCGGAACGCCCAGGTCACCGCCATCGCGCCGACCGGGACCATCTCGTTCCTCATGGACTGCGACACGACGGGCGTCGAGCCCGCGCTCGCGCTCCGCCAGGAGAAGTCGCTGACGGAGGGCGGCGTGCTGCGGCTCGTGCTCCGCTGCCTGCCGGCGGCCCTGGAGGCGCTGGGCTACGACGCGGCGACCGCGGCCGGCGTGCTCGCGCACGTGGACGCGACCGGCGGGGTGGACGGCGCGCCCGGCCTCGCGCCGGACCACGCCGACGTCTTCCGGACGGCGCTGCCGACCCGTCCCGGCGGCCCCGCGCTCCCGGCGCGCGCGCACCTCGCCATGATGGCGGCGCTCCAGCCGTTCGTCTCGGGCGCCATCAGCAAGACGGTCAACCTGCCCGCCGACGCCACGGTGGAGGACGTCGAGGCGACGTTCCTCGAGGCGTGGCGGCTCGGGCTCAAGGCCGTCGCCGTCTACCGCGACCGCAGCAAGGTGACCCAGCCGCTCGCGCCGGCGGCGCCGCCGGTCTGCACGGCGTCGAGCGGGTGCGACTGACGGCTTGACCGGGCCTTCGCGCGGGATTCATCGAACGACAGTGCGGGGCGTCCGGCGCGACCGTGGTACGTTCCAAGGCTCCTCCGGAGTCCCGCCCGTGGCGTTCCCCCGCGTCCTGCTCGTCACCGCCTCCGCGGGGAACGGGCACACGCGCGCGTCGGCGGCGATCGCGGCGGCGCTCCGCGCGCGCCATCCGACCATCGACGTGGCCGAGGTGGACGTCATCACGCGCCTGCCGCGGTGGCACGGCCACACCTACAAGGCCGGCTACGTCCGCCTCGTCGACCGCCACCCGCTCGTCTGGCGCGCGATCTACGAGGACACGGACCGCCAGGTGACCGCCCTCGGCCACCTGCTGTCGGTGTGGGCCGGCCGCCGGTTCCTGCGCGAGTCCATCGCGTGGCGCCCGGACCTCGTGGTCTCGACGCAGTTCCTGCCGCCCGAGCTCTTCGCGTGGGCCCACCGGAAGGGCTGGACGAAGGTGCCGCTCCACACCGTCGTCACCGACCACGACGCGCACCGCATCTGGTGGCAGCCCGAGGTGGAGCAGTACTACGTCGCGAGCGACCTCGTGCGCGCGCGGCTGTCCTACCGCTTCGCCGTCCCGTTCGACCGCATCCACGTGACGGGCATCCCGATCGACGCCGGGTTCCGCGCGCGCCGCGACCCCGTCGCGATCCGGGCGCGCCTCGGCCTCGACCCGGCGCGGCCGACGGTCCTCTTCCTGTCGGGCGGGTTCGCGCCCGGGCCCATGGCCGCGTCGATCCTCGGCATCTGGCAGGACCGCCCGGACGTGCAGGTGGTCGCCGTCTGCGGGCGCAACGTGCGGCTCGCGCGGCGGATCGCCGACCTCCCGCGGCCGGAGGGCGGCACGCTGCACGTGCTCGGCTTCCGCGACGACGTGCCCGACCTGATGACCGTCGCCGACCTCGTCGTCGGCAAGAGCGGCGGGCTCACGATGTCGGAGTGCCTCGCGGTGGGGCGGCCGTTCGTCGTGTCGCACGCGATCGCGGGCCAGGAGGAGCGCAACGCGGACGCGCTGCTCACGGGCGGTGGGGGCGTGAAGGCGCCGACCCCCGAGGAGGTGCGCTGGCACGTCGTGCGCCTGCTCGCGCGCCCGGACGAGCTGCGCGCGATGGCGGCGCGCGCCCGCGCGATGGGGCGACCCGAGGCGGCGGACCTCGTCGCGGACCGGATCGCCGAGCGGGTCCACCCGACCGTGGCGGTCCCTCTCCCGCCCCACGGCGCGCCCCGCCTCGCCCCGCGCGCCTGACGAGACGAAGGGCTACGACCCCGTTGTCTCGCTGTCGACACCGAGACGAAGGGCTACGACCCCGTTGTCTCGCTGTCGGCGGAGGTGGGGAGGGTCAGGACGCCGGGGGGGTGCGGCCGACGACGAGGCGCTCGACCGGACGGCCGTGCACGAGGTGCTCCTCGAGGATTTCCGGGACGTCGGCCGGCGTCACCTTGCCGTACCAGATCCCCTCGGGGTAGACGACCACGGCGGCGCCCATCGCGCACGCGTCGAGGCAACCGGCCTTCTGCGCGCGGATCTCGCCCGCGAGCCCGCGGGTCTTGAGCGCCACCTTGAAGGCCTCGAGCACCGCGCCGGCCCAGCGGGCGTTGCAGCAGCCGCGGGGGTCGTCGGCGGCGCGTTCGTTCTGGCAGACGAAGACGTGGCGTCGGAACGGGAACGGCATCGGGGGGCTCCGGGGGACCGCGGCGGCCATGGTAGGGTGCGCCGGACGTCCGGAGGCTCGTGACGTGCACCGATTCCTCGCCCCGATCGCGGCCGGGCTCGTGGCCGCGGCCGCCGCCGGTCCGGCCCGCGCCGAAGACGCCGTCCGCTATCGCCCCGGCCCCGCCGGGACGCCCGCGGGCGCGTGCCTGCCGTGCGCGCCCCGCCCCCTCGACCCGTGCGACCCGCGCTGCGACGTGCGGCGCGGGCCCATCGAGGTGCGCGACATGTACGTCCTCGCGCAGCCCCGGCTCACGCTGCCGGCGGTGTCGCCCGACACGCTCGGGTGCGGGCGCTCGTCGGTGCGCGCCCAGTTCCACTGGAGCAACTCGTTCGGCTGGCGGCAGGACGTCACCGGCGAGAACCCCGGCATCCGCTACTTCCTCGTCGACGGCGAGACCCGGACGGTGGACGTGACGTTCCTGCACGGCGTCACCGACGACCTCGACCTCGGCGTGCGCGTGCCCTACCACTGGCGCGGGCCCGGCGTCCTCGACGACGTGATCGACGCCTTCCACGGCCTCGTCCCCGACCTCCTGCAGGACAACAAGCGGGACGACTTCGAGAACGACCGGTACCGCGTGAACGGCCTCCTCGAGGACGGCTCACCCTTCGACGCCGACGACGCGACGGGCGGCGGGCTCGGGAACGTCGAGGGCATCGCGCGCTGGCGGTTCGTGGACGGCGGGCGCGACGGCCTCTCGCTCGCGGCGGTCGCGCGCGTGACGGCGCCCACGGGCAGCGCGCCCTTCGACACCGACGGCGTCGAGGCGGGCCTGCAGCTCGTCGCCGCCCGACGCCTCTCCGCGCGCTGGGACCTCTTCGGCGGCATCGGCGAGACCTGGTACGAGGAGCCGACCTACCAGGGCCTCCGGTACGCCGAGTGGCGGACGACCCTGTTCGTCGCGGCGGAGTGGCGGTTCGCCTCGCGGGCCAGCCTCCTGCTCCAACTCGACTACACCGGCCCGCTCGCCGCGGACGTCGCGAACTTCGCCCCCGACCTCCTGTACACACAGGTCGGCGTGAAGGTGGACGTGGCCCCGGGCACGCGCGTCGAGATCGGGTTCACGGAGAACATCGTGAACCAGCAGACCACCGCCGACTTCGGCATGTGGTTCGGCGTCGAGCACCTCTGGTGACGCGGCCGCGCCGGGGCGGGGCGACGTGAGGCTCCTCGGCCCCGACGGCGCCGTGCGGTGGCTCGCGTACGGCATGAACGTGCACGCCGGCGGGTCGCCCGAGGTCCTCGAGGAGGCCCTCCGCACCACCGTGGACCCCCTGCGGGAGCGGCTCGACGTGGACGGGCCGTTCGGGCTCGCCGTGCGGCTCGACCGCGAGGGCGTCGAGGCGCTGCTCGAGGACGACGAGCGTTGCCGCCTCCTCGGCGACCTCCTGCGCGCGCAGGACCTCGTGCCCTTCACCGGCAACGCGTTCGTCGCCGGCGCGTTCCACGACGCGGGCACCAAGGCCGCGGTCTACCGCCCGACGTGGGACGACCCCGCGCGCGAGGCCTACACCCTCGGCTTCGCCCGCGTGCTCGCCGCCTGGTCGGCGCCGGGCGCCGAGGTGTCGCTCTCGACGTCGCCGCTCTCGTTCAAGCCCTTCGGCGACGGACCGGGCCTCGCGTCGGCGGCGGCTCGCCGCCTGGTCGCCACCGGCGCGGCCCTCGCCGACCTCGCCGACGAGACCGGGGTGAAGGTGCGGCTCGCGCTCGAGCCCGAGCCGCTCTGCACGCTCGAGACGACCGACGAGACCGTCGCGTTCTTCACGGGCCCGCTCGCCGCCGCCCTCGAGGCGGCCCCCCGCGCCCGGGCCCACCTCGGCGCCTGCTACGACGTCTGCCACCAGGCCGTCGAAGGCGAGGACCCCGAGGCGGGCCTCGCGGCGCTCGCGGCGGCGGGGATCGTCATCGCGAAGGTCCAGCTCTCCTGCGCGCTGGTCGTGCCCGACCCGTCGTCGCCCGCGCACCGCGCCGCCGTCGCCCGCTTCGACGAGGGCCGCTGGCTCCACCAGGTCGCCGCCGGCGGCGGCGCCGCGCCCCTGCGCCGCGCCGCCGACCTGCCCGAGGCGCTCGCGGGCCCCGACGCGGCCGCGTGGGCCGCGGCGGGCCCGTGGCGCGTGCACTGCCACGTCCCCGTCCACCTCGACGCGTTGACGCCGCCGTTGCGGACGACCCAGCCCGTCCTCGCGCGGGCCTTGCGTGCCGCCCTGCGGCCGGGCCTCACGTCGCACCTCGAGATCGAGACGTACACGTTCGACGGCCTGCCCGCGGAGGTCCGTGCCGGCGGCCTCGTGGCCTCGCTCGCGCGCGAGTACGCCTGGGTGCTCGCGCGCCTCCGCGAGGACGGCGTCGTGCCCATGCCCGCCGAGGAGGAACCGTGAGCGCCCGCCCGCCGATCCGCACCGTCCTCGTCGTCGTCTCGGACCGCGCGGCCGCGGGCACGCGGCCCGACGCGACCGCCGCGCTCCTCCGCCCCGTCCTCGCCGCCCGCGGCTTCGCCCTCGACGAGGTGGTCGTCGTGCCCGACGAGCGCGCCGAGATCGCCGCCGCGCTGCGCGCGCGGGTGGGGGCGTTCGGGCTCCTCCTCACCACCGGCGGCACCGGCGTCGCCCCGCGCGACGTGACCCCCGAGGCGACGCGCGACGTGATCGAGAAGGAGGTCCCCGGGCTGACCGAGGAGATCCGCCGGCGCAGCGCGGAGCGCACGCTCAAGGCGCTCGGGAGCCGCGCCGTCGCCGGCACCGTCGGGACGTCGCTCGTGCTGAACCTGCCCGGGCGGCCGGCGGGGGCGGTGGAGGCGTTCGAGTTCGTCGCGGAGGTCGTCCCGCACCTCGTGGACCTGCTCCGGGGGCCCGTCCCGGACGCATCGCACGGGGGGGGACCGGTCGCCTGACCGGGGGACGCGAGGCCCGGCCGCCTCCGCGGCGTAGGATGCACGGCTCGGAGGTCCCCCCCATGCGCACCCGGCTGCCCGCCGGGCGGGGCGTCATTGCGACGCTCTTCGCCCTGTTCCTCGCCGCTTGCGGCACCTACAGCACGCACACCGACCCGATCTTCCGGGGCGTGATCGGGCCGGCCGGCGGGACCGTGGCCGCGGGCCCCGTGACCCTCGTGATCGCGCCGGGCGCGCTGCTCACCGACCTCTCGGTGGTCATCCTCCCGCAGCCCGACCCGCTGCCGATCGACCCGGCCGCCGGCGACGTCGACTACCTGCCGGGACTGCACTGCATCGGCCCGGTCGGGCAGGGCCTCGCGCAGCCGTGCGTCGTCCGCATCTGCTACGACCCCGCCGACGTCCCGCCCGGCGCGACCCTCGCCGACCTCGTCCTGCTCGAGTGGGACGAAGCCGCGCAGCTCATGCGCGTGCGCGCGAGCGCGAACCACGACACGACGACGAACTGCTTCGAGGACACCTTCTACGGCGAGCTGGGCCACATCGGCGTCGGCGTGCGCACGCTGCAGTTCGACTTCGTCGTCGCGGCCGCGCCGCTCGTCGGCGGCGCGGGCGGCCGCGGCGCGAACGACCTCTTCCTCTGCGACAGCGGCGGCGGGGCGTCCCCCGTCGTCGTCCCGAACACCGCCGACGCGTTCTCGTACATCGCGTCGGGCGACGGCCGCTACGTGAGCTTCCTGCGGTCGGACAGCCAGGCCGAGACCAACGCGATCTTCGCCGTGGACGTCCTCGACGGCACCGAGGTGTTCGCGAGCGACCCGGACCTCTCGGTCCTGTCGCGGGACTCGCTGCACGGGTGGTTCCCCGGCCAGCCGACGAACCTCTTCTACACCCACGAGTTCGCCTCGAAGGGCTTCCAGCACATCCTCGCCGACGCCGACATCGGCGGCGCGGCCCACGAGAACCTGCGGGACGGCGACTTCGAGGAGTCGCTGATCGATGTCCGGATCTCGCCGGACGGGACCATGGCGATCCTCCGGTGGGAGGACTTCTTCGAGGGGGGGCAGTTCATCGACGTCGTCTCGACCTCGACCGGCGCGCTGCTCGGCGGCGACCTCCCCGTCCTCCCGAACGGCTTCCAGAGCCCGATGCCGCGCTGGTTGCCGGACTCGTCGGGGATCACCTTCGTGGACGGCGTCCTGCTGCGGCGGATCGACCGCGACGGCGACAACCTCGCCACGCTCTGGACCGCGCCCTCGCCGCTCCTCGACGCCGCCGTGGCCGACGGCTTCGTCGCCACGAACCCCGGCGTCGCCCGTGTCGCGTACGTCCGGACCACCGGCTTCCAGATCTCGCCGGCCGGCGGGAACCAGTTCCCGACCACCTTCTTCGGCACGGACGTCCTCGCCGGCGGCGCGGCCGTCGAGCAGGACCTCGGCGGCATCTACGGGCTCGCGGAGCTGGCGTGGCACCCCGACGGCGCCACGGTCTGGTGCCAGCTGACCCAGTTCAGCCAGCTGATCGACGGCGGGTTCGGCGCCGTCATCGAGCCGCCGCCGTTCGCCTTCGAGTTCCTCGTCGCCTTCGACGCGGCGACCGCCTCCACGAACCGCGTGATCAACGCGCTCTTCGGCGCCATGGACGTCGACAAGGTCTCGGGCAGGGTCCTGCTGTGGATGGAGTCGGCCTCGCAGGACGAGCAGTTCCCCGCGTCCGGCGTCTGGCTGCTGGACGCCGACGGCACCGGCGGGACGAGCGTCTCGCTCGGCAACCTGGTCCCGATCGAGGCGCCGCGGTTCCTGGTCTCGTGGCGCAGCGGCGTCTGCGGGTCGTTCGGGTCGCTGGTTCGCTGACCCGGCGTCCCTCGCGGGAGCGGGCCGGCGTCAGCGGACGCCGGCGTAGTACGTGCAGGCGGCGGCCAGCGTGGGCTGGATCCACGGATCGACCTCGTCCACCTTGCCGGTGATCCGGAGGGTGACGAGGCCCGCGGCGGCGATCAGCACCACGAACGACTGCACGTGCTCGAAGAGCAGCGTGCTCGCGTCCGTCGGCGGCCGGACCTGGGCGAGGAACCAGCGGACGAGCACGCCGATCGCGAACGCCCCGACCACGATCACGAGGGGCTGCTGGCTCTCGGTGAGGCGGTGGTCCTTGAACCACAGCCAGGCCCCGTAGGAGATGGCCACGAGGAACAGGAATCGGACCGTGCCGGTCGGGAGGCCCAGCGGCGGCCTCGGCTTGGTGCCGTCGGCGGCGCTCCCGCTCACCACGACGTGGTCGCGCGACGCGCGGGAGGCGAAGTACGCCGCGGCGCAGACGAGCAGCGCGGCCCCGAGCCACGACGCGATCCCGCCGTCGGCCCGGAGGTCGAGGACGGCCCGCGCGGCGAGGGCGAGGAGCGTGAGGGCGCGGATGCTGCCGACGGGCAGGCCGAGGGGGCGCGGCATGGGCTTCTCCGTGGAGGCCCGGATCGTAGCGGCCCCGGCGGGGGCCGCCGACCGCCGGTCCGGCCCCGGCGGCGCGGGGGGGGCGGCGGGCAGCGACCGGCGTTGTGCTATCCGGCCGGCCCGGGCCCCGCTACCTTGACGTGCTGCCCATGGACGCACCCGCCTACCGTCCGACGCACCCGGTCCGCTTCGTGACGGCGGCCGCGCTGTTCGACGGCCACGACGCCGCGATCAACGTCATCCGCCGCCTGCTGCAGGACAGCGGCGCCGAGGTGATCCACCTCGGCCACAACCGCAGCGTCCTCGAGATCGTGCAGACCGCCGTGGACGAGGACGCGCAGGGCATCGCCATCTCGTCGTACCAGGGCGGGCACGTCGAGTTCTTCAAGTACGCGAAGGACCTCCTGAAGGAGCTCGGCGCCGACCACGTCAAGCTGTTCGGCGGCGGCGGCGGCGTGATCGTCCCGGCCGAGATCGAGGACCTCGAGCGGTACGGCGTCGAGAAGATCTTCAGCCCCGAGGACGGCCGCCGGCTCGGCCTCCAGGGGATGATCGACCATATGATGCGGGCGGCCGACTTCGAGCCGCCCCGGCTCGTCCGCGGCGGCGGGGTCCCGCGCCTCGCGCCGACGGACCGGCGGCTCCTCGCGTCCGCCATCACCACCTCGGAGCGCGCGGGCTTCGCCGACACCGAGCTCGGCCGGGCCGTCCGCGCCGCCGCGGACGAGCTGCCCCGCGACCGCCGCTCGGTCGTCGTCGGCGTGACCGGCACGGGCGGCGCCGGCAAGTCGTCGCTCTGCGACGAGCTCGTGCTGCGGTTCCTCGAGGGGACGGCCCCGGAGGCCGGCGGCCGCGGCGGCGCGACGGTGGCCGTGCTGTCGGTCGACCCGTCGCGGCGGCGCACGGGCGGCGCGCTCCTCGGCGACCGCATCCGCATGAACTCGATCCCGCACCCGCGGGCCTACATGCGCAGCCTCGCGACCCGCGGCGCGAAGGGCGAGCTGGCCGCCGCGACGCGCGACGCCATCCGGCTCTGCCGCCTCGCGGGCTTCGACTGGATCTTCGTCGAGACCTCCGGGACCGGGCAGGGCGACACCGAGATCGTGGACCTCTGCGACGTCTCGGTCTACGTGATGACGCCCGAGTACGGCGCGGCGTCGCAGCTCGAGAAGATCGGCATGCTCGACTTCGCCGACTTCGTCGCCGTCAACAAGGCGGAGCGCCGGGGCGCCGACGACGCGCTGCGCGACGTGCGCAAGCAGGTCCGCCGCAACCGCCGCCTCTTCGACGGGCCCGACGAGGCCCTCGGGGTGTTCGGCACCGTCGCGAGCCGCTTCTGCGACGCGGGCGTGGACGCGCTGTTCGAGGCCCTCGTGGCGAAGGTCGCCGCGAAGACCGGGCGCAGCGTCCCCGTCCGCCTGCCGTCCGAGGCCACGGACCCCCGCGCGCCCCACGCCTCGACGATCATCCCGCACGACCGGACCGGGTACCTCGGCGAGATCTCGCGCACCGTGCGCGCTCACAAGGCGTGGGTGGACGAGCAGGTGCGCTACGTCCGCGACGTCGGGCACCTCGAGGGGGCCCGCGCCCTCGTCGCGCGGGAGGGCGCCGCCGCGGGCGCGCTCGACGCCGTCGAGCAGGCCCTCGCCCGCGCGCGGGCCCGCGTCGACGCCAAGGCCCGCGCCGCCCTCGACGCCTGGCCGGCCCGCAAGGCCGCGTACCTCGCGGACGCGCTCTCGTACGGGGTCCGCGACCGCGCCGTCGAGCTGCCGACGTTCACCCGGAGCCTCGCGGGCACGCGCATCCCCAAGGTGGCGCTCCCGACGTCCGACGAGCCCGGCGAGGTGCTGCGGTTCCTGCTGCTCGAGAACCTGCCCGGCCAGTTCCCGTACACCGCGGGCGTCTTCCCGTTCAAGCGGACCGACGAGGACCCGAAGCGCCAGTTCGCGGGCGAGGGCCCGCCCGACCGCACCAACAAGCGCTTCCACTACCTCTGCCGCGGCGAGGCCAGCAAGCGCCTCTCGACGGCGTTCGACTCCGTGACGCTCTACGGCGAGGACCCCGCCGAGCGGCCCGACATCTGGGGCAAGATCGGCGAGAGCGGCGTCTCCATCTGCACCCTCGAGGACATGGCGCGCCTCTACGCCGGCTTCGACCTGTGCGACGCGAACACGTCGGTCTCGATGACGATCAACGGGCCCGCGCCCATCCTGCTCGCCATGTACATGAACACGGCGTTCGACCAGCAGGTGGACGCCTTCCGGGCGCAGCACGGGCGCATCCCCGACCCGAAGGAGCACGCCGAGCTCCTCGAGCGGACCGTCCGGACCGTCCGCGGGACGGTGCAGGCCGACATCCTCAAGGAGGACCAGGCCCAGAACACCTGCATCTTCTCGACGGCGTTCGCGCTGCGGATGATGGGCGACATCCAGCAGTGGTTCATCGACCACGAGGTCCGCAACTACTACAGCGTCTCGATCTCGGGCTACCACATCGCGGAGGCGGGCGCGAACCCGGTCACGCAGCTCGCGTTGACCCTCGCCAACGGCTTCACCTACGTCGAGTACTACCTCGCGCGCGGGATGAAGGTGGACGACTTCGCGCCGAACCTGTCGTTCTTCTTCAGCAACGGCCTCGACCCCGAGTACACGGTGATCGGGCGCGTCGCCCGCCGCATCTGGGCCGTCGCCATGCGCGACCGGTACGGCGCCAACGACCGCAGCCAGAAGCTCAAGTACCACGTGCAGACGTCGGGCCGGTCCCTCCACGCGCAGGAGATCCAGTTCAACGACATCCGCACCACCCTGCAGGCGCTGCTGGCCCTGCAGGACCACTGCAACTCGCTGCACACGAACGCCTACGACGAGGCCATCACGACGCCGACGGCGGAGAGCGTGCGCCGCGCCATGGCGGTCCAGCTGATCTGCACCAAGGAGTACGGCTGGCTCCGCGCCGAGAACGCCCTCCAGGGCTCGTACTTCGTGGACCGGCTGACCGACGCGGTGGAGGAGGCGGTCCTCGACGAGTTCCGCCGCCTCGACGAGCGGGGCGGGGTGCTCGGCGCCATGGAGACGCAGTACCAGCGCGGGCGCATCCAGGAGGAGAGCCTCCTGTACGAGCGCATGAAGCACGACGGCTCGCTGCCCATCGTGGGCGTGAACACGTTCCTGCCGGAGCAGGCCGACGGCGCCGTGCCCCGCCAGATCGACCTCTCGCGCGCCACGCTCGAGGAGAAGCGGCTGCAGCTCGACCGGCTGCGCGACTTCCAGGGCCGGCACGCCGCGGCGACGCCCGGCGCGCTCGAGCGCCTGAAGCGGGTCGCGCGGTCCGGCGGCAACGTCTTCGCCGAGCTGCTCGCGACCGTCCGCGTGGCGTCGCTCGGGCAGATCAGCCACGCGCTCTACGAGGTCGGCGGGAAGTACCGCCGGAACATGTAGGCCCGCGCCGCGCGGGGCTCACGCCGTCGCGACGGCCGGGGCCCGCGCCGCGGCGGACCGGGCCTCGCGTCCCGTGGCCCGGACGAGCTCCAGCCGCCCGTCGGCGTGCTCGACGAGGGCGGAGCACGAGTCCACCCAGTCGCCGTCGTTCAGGTAGAGCGTGCCGTCCACCATCCGCATCGCGGGGACGTGCACGTGGCCGCAGACGACGCCGTCGGCCCCGCGGCGGCGCGCGAACGCCGTGGCGAGCCGCTCGAAGTCGCCGAGCGCGGCGATGGCGCCGTTGGCGCGGCCCCGGACGTACGTGGCGAGCGAGGCGTACGGCCGGCCGAGGCACCGGCGCACGAGGCGCCACGCGGTGGGGATCCCGAGGCCCCGCAGGAGGCCGAGGAAGCCGTGGGCGAGGGGCACGAGCCAGCGGTGCTTCGTCACCACCGGGTCGAACGCGTCGCCGTGGACCACGAGCAGGCGGCGGCCGTCGGCGGTCTCGTGCATGGCCTCGAGGGTCACCTCGACGCCGCCGAACGCGTGGCCCGCGTAGCCGCGCGCGAACTCGTCGTGGTTGCCCGGGACGTAGACGACCCGGGTGCCCTTGCGCGCCTTGCGCAGGAGCTTCTGGAGCACGTCGTTGTGGGCCTGCGGCCACCACCAGGTGCGGCGGAGCACCCAGCCGTCCACGAGGTCGCCCACGACGTACAGGGTGTCGGCGTCGTGGCGGCGCAGGAAGTCGAGGAGCTCCTCCGCGCGCGCCGCGTGGGTGCCGAGGTGGACGTCCGAGATCCAGATCGTCCGGTAGCGGGTGGGGGCGGGGTCGTCCATCTGCCCCGACCATCGGCGCGCCGTGCAAAGACTCCCCACGGGGCGCGCAAAGCCGGGGCCGCGACGGCCGCCGGGCCTCGCCGTCCCCCGAATTGGCCGCGCCCTCACGCCGGCTTGACGCGTCGGGTCGATGGTGCGGGTGGAGGTGAACATGACCCGTCTGGCCGTCCGGTCCGTCCGCCGCGCCGTCCGTCGTGCCGCCCTCGGGGTGACCCTCGGGGTCGGCCTCGTCTACGCGGCGGTCCTCGTCTGCTGCCTGCCGCGGGAGCGCGCGGCGTGACCCGGCCCCGCCCGCCCGTCGTGCGTCGCGCCGCCGTGGTGGCGACGTGGGCCGCGGTCGCGGTGGCGGCGGTGGCCGCCGTCCGGGCCGCCGCCGACCGCGCGGCCCGGCCGCCGACCCGCTGCGCGTCCGAGCTGGTCTTCCGCGGGGCGCCGCCCTCGCCGCCGGTCCTCTCGGCTCGGTCCGGCCGGTAGGGGGCGCCTCCGCGGCCCGCCGCTACCCTCGCCTCCGCGGTCGTCGCGGAGGACCCCATGAACGAGCACGGCGAGCACGTGGGCTGCGGTCGGTGTGCGGCGGGCGCGGGCGCGGGTGCGCGCGAGCCCTTCGCGTTCCCGGGGACGTCCCGGAAGTACGCGCGCGACCGCGTCGTGGACGTGCGTCACGTGCGGCTCGACGTTGCCGTGGACCCCGCGCAGCGGAAGATCGCCGGCACGGCCCGCCACACCGTCGCGGCCATCGCCGACGGCACCGAGCGGCTCGTCCTCGACGCGGCGGAGCTGACGGTCACCGGCGTCACCGACGGCGACGGCAAGGCCCTCGCGTTCGAGCACGTGGACGGCGCCCTGACGATCCGCCTCGCCCGCCGGCTGTCCGCCGGGCAGGAGACCGACGTCGTCGTCGCGTACCACGGGGCCCCGCGCCGCGGGCTCTACTTCATCGCCCCCGACGAGGCGTACCCGGACAAGCCGGTGCAGGCGTGGACGCAGGGCCAGGACGAGGACGCGCGGTTCTGGTTCCCGTGCTTCGACTACCCGAACGAGAAGGCGTCCGTCGAGGTCGTCGTCACGTCGCCGTCGAAGTACACGACGTTGTCCAACGGCGCGCTGGTGGCGAAGACGCCGGGCCCGCGCGGGACCACGACGTGGCACTGGCGGCTGGCCATCCCGCAGGTCTCGTACCTCGTGACGCTCGTCGTCGGCGAGTTCGACGAGGTGCCCCTCGGCGGCGACGCGAAGGTCCCGCTCTACGCCCTCGTCCCCGTCGGCCAGGGGAAGGACGCCGCGCGCTGCCTCGGGCGCACGGCCGAGATGATGAAGGTGTTCTCCGAGCGGTTCGGCGTCGCGTACCCGTACGAGAAGTACGCCCAGGCCGTCGTCGCCGACTTCATCTTCGGCGGCATGGAGAACACGACCGCCACGACGCTGACGGAGTACGCGCTGTACGACGAGCGGGCGGCCCTCGACTACGACGCCGACGACCTGATCGCGCACGAGCTGGCCCACCAGTGGTGGGGCGACCTCCTGACCTGCCGCGACTGGAGCCACGGCTGGCTCAACGAGGGCTTCGCGACGTGGTGCGAGACGGTGTTCCGCGAGCACCACCTCGGCGCCGACGAGGCGACCTGGCACGCGCTCGACGCGTGGAAGGCCTACCTGTCGGAGGACGGCGGCGAGTACCGCCGGCCCATCGTGTGCAAGGACTACGAGGAGCCGATCGACGTGTTCGACCGGCACCTCTACCAGAAGGGCTCGTGGGTCCTGCGCTTCCTGCGCGCGGAGCTCGGCGAGGACGGCTTCTGGGCGTCCATCCGCCACTACGCCCGCTCCAACCAGGGCAAACACGTCGTCACGGACGACCTCCGCCGCGCGGTCGAGGAGACGACGGGCCGCAACATCGAGGGCTTCCTCGACCAGTGGGTCCACGGCGCCGGGCACCCGGAGCTGAAGGCCTCGTGGTCGTGGGACGAGGCCTACCGCGTCGTGACGGTGCGCGTGGAGCAGACGCAGAAGGAGGACGCCTCGACCGCCGGCGCCTTCAAGGGCACGCTCGTCGTCGAGCTGGCCGCCGGCGACCGCGTGGAGCGGCGCCGCCTCGCGGTGACCGAGCGCGTGCACGCGTTCCACCTGCCGTGGGACGCGCGCCCCGACGTGGTGCGGTTCGACCCCGACGCCGTGTGGCCCGCCGCGTGGACCCTCGACGTCGGCCTCGACGCGCACCGCAAGGCCCTCGCCTCCGACCCGACCATCGCGTGCCGCGCCCGCGCGGCCGCGGCGCTCGCCAAGGACGGCAGCCTCGAGACGGTCGCGGCGCTCGCGCGCGCCGTGCGCGGCGACAAGTTCTGGGGCGTCGCCGCCGAGGCCGCCGCGGCGCTGGGCGAGATCCGCACCCCGTCGGCGCGCGAGGCCCTGCTCGCGGCGCTGCCGGAGGTGAAGCACCCGAAGGCCCGGCGCGCGGTGGTCCGCGCGCTCGGCGCCTTCCGCGGCGACGAGGCCGCCGCCGACGCGCTCAAGGCCGTGCTCGCGAAGGGCGACGCCTCGCTCTTCGTCGAGGCCGAGGCCGCGGAGGCCCTCGGCCGCACGCGGGTCCCGTCCGCGCGCGCCGCGCTGGAGAAGGCGCTCGCGACGAAGGGCTCGTGGGCCGAGTCGATCCGCGCGGGCTGCGTGCGGGGCCTCGGCAACCTCGGGAGCCCCGACGTCCTCCCGGCGCTGTTCGAGCGGTTCGCGTGGGGGCAACACGCCCGCGTGCGCACCGCGGCGGCGATCGGGCTCGCGCAGGTGGGCGCGCGGATGGTCCAGCACGACGACGTCCGCGAGCGGCTCGAGGCGGGCATCGACGACCGGGACTTCCGCGTCCAGATGGCCGCGATCGCGGCCCTGCGGCTGCTCGGCGACGAGCGCTCGGCGCCGGCGCTCGCGCGCGGCGCG
Organism: Planctomycetia bacterium; assembly: GCA_016795345.1. GTDB lineage: Bacteria > Planctomycetota > PLA2 > PLA2 > JAEUHO01 > JAEUHO01. Next base: position 20,992 of record JAEUHO010000223.1, read on the forward strand.
GAGCAGGCGACGGACGGCCGCGTGAAGCGCGCGTGCCGGGCCGCGATGCTGCGGATCGGCAAGCGGGCGGAGCGCACGACCGAGGTCGCGCGGCTCGCCGACGCCGTCGAGACGCTGCGGCGCGAGGTCGCGGGCCTGCACGACAAGCTGCGCAAGCTCGAGGGCGGGAAGCCCGCGGCGGCCCCGGCGAAGGCGAACGCGAAGGCGAAGGCGGCGCCCGCCGCGAAGCCGCGGCCCGCGCCCAAGGCGCCCGTGAGGAAGAAGCGCCGTTGATCCCGTGAGCGCCGCCGCGCCCCCGCCGCCGCCGACCGACCGCCGGGCCGTCCGGGCGGCGACGGCGAGCGTGCTGACCGCGTCGGCGCTCGGCGGGATCAAGCTCGTCGCGGCGATCCTCACGGGCTCGCTGGCCCTCGCGGCGTCGTTCGTCGACTCGCTGATGGACGTGTTCGCGTCGTCGGTGAACCTGCTCGCGGTCCGCATCGGCGGCATCCCCGCCGACGACGACCACCGCTTCGGCCACGGCAAGGCCGAGAGCCTGGCCGGGATGTTCCAGGGCGCCGTCGTCGGGTTCTCGGGCGTGTACCTCGTGGTCGAGAGCGTGCGGCGGCTCTACGAGGGGGGGCGGCCCGAGCACGAGCTGGTGGGCCTCGCGACCATGGCGGTCTCGACCGTGGCGAGCCTCTGGATCACGTGGCTGCTCAAGCGCACGGCCAAGGCCACCGGCTCCGTCGCGCTCGCGGCCGACAGCCTCCACTACGCGTCGGACGTGTGGATGAACGGCGGCGTGTTCTTCGCCGTCGGCGCGGTCTCGCTGACCGGGCAGGCCTGGATCGACCCGGCCACCGGCCTGTTCGTCGCCTTCCTCGTGCTCCGGAGCTCGTGGGGCGTGCTGCGCGCGTCCGTCGACGAGCTCATGGACCGCGACCTCGGGCCCGACACCGCGGCGCAGGTCGAGGCGGCGGTGCGCCGCGACGTGCCGGAGGTGCGCGCCGTCACCGAGCTGCGCACGCGCCGGGCGGGCCGCCGCCGGTTCGTCGAGCTCACCGTCGCGTTCGACCGCGCGTTGTCGTTCGCGGCGGCCCACCGGCTCTCCGAGCGCGCCCGCGCCGCGGTGAAGGCGGCGGTGCCCGATGCCGAGGTCTCGGTCCACGCCGACCCGCACCCGACGCTGCCCGACGACCATCCGGCGTGACCGGGCCCGTCGGCGCGTCCCGGCCGGTCAGCGCAGCCCGGTCAACGAGCGCCCGCCGTCGACGAGGTGGTGGACGCCCGTGACCCACCGCGACTTGTCCGACGCGAGGAACAGCACCGCGTCCACCACGTCCGACGTCGCCCCGACGAACCCCAGCGGGTGCGTCTGCTTGCTCCGCTCGAGGAACGCGTCGTAGTCCGGCACCGCGTTCCCCGCCTTGTGCAGGTTCGTCACGACGACGCCCGGGTTGACCGAGTTGACGCGCACGCCGAACGGCGCCCACTCGAGCGCCAGGCACTCCGTGAGCTTGTCGAGCGCCGCCTTCGCGGCCACGTACGGCGCGAGGTTCGCGTAGGGCCGCACGCCCGCGACGCTGCCGATGTTCACGACGTTGGCGCCCGGCCGCCCCTTGAGGTGGGGGATCGCCGCGCGGCAGAAGAAGAACGGCCCCTTCACGTCGGTGTCGAAGATCCGGTCCCACGCCTCGGTCGTCGTCGTCTCGAGCGGCCCCGAGCCGATCACGCCGGCGTTGTTCACCAGCACGTTCAGGCCGCCGAGCTCCTCGACGGTGCGCCGCACGGCCTCGGCCGCGTGCGCCTCGTGCCGCTGGTCGCCCGCGATCGTGATCACCCTGCCGCCGAGCGCGCGCACGTCGGCCGCCGTCTCGTCGAGCAGCGCCGCGCGCCGGCCCGTGATCGCCACCGCCGCGCCGGCGCGCGCGAACGCGACCGCCAGCTCCCGGCCGATGCCCGACGTCGCACCCGTGACCAACGCGACCCTGCCGGCGAACGAGACCTGCATGGGGGACCTCCGGCCCCGATTCTCGCCCCGCCGCCGCCCCGCGACGACCTACGCCGCGGGTGGCCGCAGGCCGAGCGCGCGGTCGAGCCGCCGCAGGTCGTCGGGGAGCGGCGCCTCGATCACGACGGGCGCCCCGCCGACGGGGTGCGGGACCACCAGCCGCCGGGCGTGCAGCGCCGGGCGGTCGATCCGGGCCGACCCGAGGCCCGCCGGCCCGCCGTACTTGGCGTCCCCGAGCAGCGGGAACCCCGCGGCGGCGCACTGGGCGCGGATCTGGTGCGTCGCGCCCGTGTGCAGCGCGATCCGCAGCCGCGCGGCCTCGGGCGTCCGCGCCTCGACCTCGAAGTCGAGCCGGGCCTCGCGTCCCCCGTCGTCGGGCCCGTCGCCGTCGCCGTCCGCGTCGTTCCCGCCGCCCCCGTCGCGCGCGCCGACGATCCGCGAGACGCGCCGCGCGTCGTCGCGCACGAGCGTCCCGCGCAGCGCGCCCGCGTCGGCCGCCGGGCCTCGCGTCACCCACGCGAGGTACGTCTTCTCGACCCCGCTCCGGCCGCGGAACGCCTCCGACAGCCTCGACGCGGCCTTGCTCGACTTCGCGACCACGAGCGCGCCCGACACGTTGCGGTCGAGCCGGTGCACGACGCCCACGAACGCGCGGCCCGGCTTGCCCTCGACGTCGCGGCGGTAGTCGCCGAGCAACTCGACCAGCGAGAGGACGCCCTCGGGGCCCGGCTGCGAGAGGACGCCCGGGGCCTTCGCGACCCCGAGCAGCAGGTGGTCCTCGACGACGACCACGACGCCGGCCGCGGCGAGGCGTCGGCGCGCGGCGGCGAGGGCCGCCGGGTCGACGGTCGGCGCGGTCACGGGACGACGCGCTCGATCCAGTCCGCGAGGTCGGTGTCGCGGGCGGTGACCCCGCCCGCCTCGGCGGTCGTCAGCGCGAGCCGCACCGTGCCGTGCCGCACGTCGATCTCGGGATGGTGGCGCGACGCCTCGGCCAGGAGGGCGACGCGGCCCACGAAGGCGATGGCGAGCGCGAAGCTCCCGCACTCGACGACCCGCTCCAGGTGCCGCTGGTCGGGGGTGAGGCGCCAGTTGACCAGGCGGTCGAGGGCCTCGGTCGCTTCGTCGGACGACAGGATCCGCGACGTCGTGCGCATGTGCTCCAAGGTACCCTTCGGGGGTGTCGGCCCGCGTCCCCACGACCCTCGAGATCCTACCGCGCCTCCGGATCCCGGGGAGCGAGATCGTCCTCACCTACGCCGCGTCGAGCGGCCCGGGCGGCCAGAACGTCAACAAGGTCGCGAGCAAGGCGGTCCTCCGGTGGAGCGCGCGGGACTCCGTCGCGCTCCGGCCGGACGACCGCGCGCTGATCCTCGGCCGCCTCGCCTCCCGGCTCACGACGGAGGGCGAGCTGGTCCTCGCGTGCGACCGCCACCGCGACCAGGGGCAGAACGTCGAGGAGGTCCTCGAGCGGCTGAAGGACGTGCTGCGGGCGGCGCTGCACCGCGAGGCGCCGCGGAAGAAGACCCGCCCGACGCGGGGCTCGAAGGAACGCCGGATCGCCGGCAAGCGGCGGCGGTCGGACGTCAAGCGCGGCCGGCGCGACGCCGGGGAGTGACGCCGGGGAGCGATGTCGGGGCGGGGGCCTCGGCGCCTCGCCGCCGCGCACCCCCCGCAGCCCGACGGCCGGGCGCGTAAGATCGCGCGACGCTCCCCCGGAAGCCCCCCGATGCGCCGTGCTCCGCTGCTCGCCCTGGCCGCCGCCCTGACCCTCCTCGCCGTCGCCGGCCGCCCGGTCGCCGGGGACGACGTCCCCAGGATCCGGTCGGTCACGCCGGGGTCGGCGTTCCGCGGCGGGACCGTGGACATCGTGATCGAGGGGCAGAACCTCCACCCGTACGACGAGCTCAAGTGCAGCCGCAGCGACGTCTCCGTGTCGCTCCAGCCGGGGCCGACGCCGTCGAAACTGGTGCTGCGCCTGGTGATCCCCGACACGACCCCGGCCGGGCCGCTCACCCTCACGATCCGCACGAAGTCCGGCGTCGTGAAGACCGAGAAGTTCGCGGTGAAGTTGCGGGCGCCCGCCGTGACGAAGGTGACCCCCGCGCAGCTCGTGCGCGGGGCCGAGTACGACCTCCGCCTCGAGGGCACCTACCTCGCGTTCCCGGGCGAGGAGCCGCGGGTGACCGCCGAGGCCCCGATGGTCGCGAAGCTCACGGGCCGGCCGTCGGAGCGGGCCATGAGCGTGCGGCTCACCGTCCCCGCCGAGACGCCCGTGGGCTCGCGCGCCGTGACGATCGAGACGTCGGACGGCAAGTTCACGCTGAACGTGACGGTCCTGTACGCCGTCCCGGCGGTGACCGCGCTGACGCCCGCCGCGACGCCCCGCGGCGCGACGACCGAGGTCGTCGTCGCCGGGAAACACCTCTCCGGGGCCAAGGACGTCCGGCTCGCGGTCGACGACCCGGGCGTCGTCGTCGCCGCGGCGGGCGCGCCCACCGCCGCCGCCGTGCCCCTCAAGATCGAGGTGAAGCCCGACGCCGCGCCGGGCCCGCGGGTCCTCGTGGTCCGCACGCCGGACGGCTGGGTGACGCGCCCGTTCGAGGTCACGACGCCCGCGCCCGCCCTGACGGCGCTGAAGCCCGCGGGCGTGGCCCGCGGCGCCGCGACGAACGTCGCGCCCACGGTCGAGCGGGCGCCGGGCGACTACCAGCTCCGCGTCCTCCCGGCCGACCCGGCGATCACCGTCGAGCGCCAGCCGTCGGGGGCGTGGTCCGTCGCCGCCGCCGCCTCCGCGGCGCCCGGGCCGCGCACCGTCGTCCTCGACCACGTGTTCGGCGCGGCGGTGGGCACGTTCACCGTGTCGCTGCGCTCGCCCACCGTCGTCGGGTTCACGCCGAGCGAGCTCGCGCCGGGCGCGGAGGCCGACGTCGCGTTCGAGGGCCAGTGGCTCGACGGCGCCGAGATCGGCCTCGCGTCCGACGACCCGTCCGTCGCGGTGACCCCGAAGGCGCCGGGCGTGGTGCACGTGAAGGTGTCCGCCGACGCGAGGCCCGGTCCGCGGCCGATCGTCGTCCGCACGGCCGACGGCGCCGCCGTCGTCGCGTTCGGGATCAAGGGCGCCGGCGCGTCGGGGCCCTCGGTGACGTCGGTGCTGCCGGGGCGCGTGCCCCGCGGCGCGCCGACCGAGGTCGTGCTCGCCGGCGTGAACCTGCGCTCCGCCGGCGACCAGGCGCCGACGGTGACCGCGACCCTCGGCGGCGTCGCGATCCCCGCGTCGGTGGTGGCGTCGAACGCGGCGTCCGTGAAGGTCCGCCTCGAGGCGCCGGCCGACGCGCCCGCGGGCGGGTGTGTGATCGTGGTGCGCACGTCCGACGGCGCCGCCGCGGGCGTCACGACCGTCGCGCCGGCCATCCCGACCATCGCCGGCGCCACCGCGACGCCCTCGTCGCGCCCCGGCGACCTCGTCGTCGTCGTGACCGGCACGGACCTCGTCGGGCCCGGCGGGGCCGCCCCGACGGTCGTCCTCGCGAAGGCCGACGGCAGCGACCCCTGGCCCGCGGTGGTGTCCGCGGCGGCCCCGACGAAGCTGACCGTCGCGGTCCCGGTGACGGCGGCCGCCGTGCCGGGGCCCCGCGTCCTCGTCGTCACGACGAGCGAGGGCGGCGCCGCGGTGCCCGTCGCCGTGCCCGCCGCCGTCCCGGAGATCACGGCGCTCGACCCGGTCACCGTCGGCATCCCCGCGAACCTCGTGGTGACCGTCACGGGCCGCAACCTCCTCGGCCCGGCGGGCGCGAAGCCCGTCGTCGTCGTGACCCGCCTCGGCGCGCCCGCGACGATCCGCAGCGACCTGCTCGAGGCCACCGCCACCTCGCTCAAGGTGCGGGTGATCACCCCCCCGGGCACGCCCGCGGGCACCCACGTCCTCACCGCGAAGACCGCCGACGGCACCGCCGCGGGCCTGTTCGAGATCGTGAACGCCCCGATGCCGACGATCACCGGCCTCGCCCCGGCCGCCGGCCCCCGGCTCGCGACGGTGACCGTCGCCCTCGAGGGCACCGGCCTCCTCGGGTTGTCGGGCGTCGCGTTCTCCGGCGAGGGCGTGACCGCCGCGATCCAGCCCGGGGCCACCGACACGAAGGTGATGCTGCGCGTGACCGTCGCGAAGGACGCGGCCCCCGGCGCGCGGACCGTCACCGTGACGGCGCCGGGCGGGACCGCCACGGGCGGCAAGCTCGTCTTCGTCGTGGAGTGAGCCGGATCCGCGCCGCTGTCCCGGTCCGGTGGAACGTGGGTACCATCCTCCGGGGTCCCCGGAGCCAGTCGTGACCGATCCTCGCCGTCCCGCGCGCGCCGCGTCCCGTCTCGGGGCCGCGACCCTCTTCGCCGTCCTGGCCGCCTGCGGCGGCGGCGGTGGGGGCGGCGGCGGCGGGACGACCGAGGCGCGCGACCTCGCGAGCGTCACCCCGGACGGCGCGTCGGCCGCCGTGAACTCCGGCGCCGGCGACTTCGCGGCGGACTACCTGCGGCGGACCAACTTCACCTCCCTGCTCGTCGAGGTGGACTACCCCGTCGGCCGGCCGCCGAGCCCGGGCGTGCTCCAGCTCCTCGAGGACCGCCTCGCCGAGCGGTGCGACAAACCCGACGGCGTCCACATCCTGCTCGACGACGCCATCCCCCTCGTCGAGTTCCCGGCGTCGGTCAACGTCGTCGACCTCGACGACCTCGAGGCGGCGCACCGCGACAACTTCGCGGACCTCCCGACGCGCGAGGCCGTCCTCTACATCCTGTACGTGAAGGGGCAGAGCGACCTCGGCGGCGCCGGGACGCAGGTCCTCGGGCTCACCTACCACGGCAGCAGCGTGGCGCTGTTCGTCGACGCGGCGCAGAGCAGCGGCTTCGGCGTCACGACCGCGGAGGTCGAGGGCACGGGCCTCGTCCACGAGGCGGGGCACTGCCTCGGCCTGACGGGCTCCACCGTGCCGATGCTGGTGGACCACCGCGACGAGCTCCACGGCTACCACGACGTCGACGAGGCCTCGGTGATGTACTGGATCGTGTCGGTGCCGAACGTGGCGCCGAACCTCGGCGACCCCGACTTCGCCCAGTTCGACGCGAACTCCGTGGCCGACCTCGAGGCCTTCGGCGGGCTGGGCCCGCTCCCCGCGTTCGTGGGCACGCCGCGGGTCACGTCGCCGGACGACCTCTTCCCGGTGGCCACCTGCCGCACGTGCCGCCAGCACCGGCGCTGACCCCGTCCGGCGGGGGCGCACCCCGCCGCGACCCCCGGTGCGCCCGCAGGGGACCGGACTCCCGCGGGCGGGTACGCTCCGCGGTTCCCCGCCCCCGACCGGGCCTCGCGTCCCGCGAGCCCCTTCCCCCGGACCCCGAAGCGTCGCCATGGCCGAGAAGCCCGTCCCGCGCAGGTCGATCTACGCCGTCGAGCACCTGACCAAGCTCATCCAGGGCCACGAGATCCTGAAGGACCTGTCCTTCTCGATCTACGAGGACGCGAAGGTCGGCATCGTCGGCGAGAACGGCTCGGGCAAGTCCACGTTGCTGCGGATCCTCGCCCGCGAGGACACCGACCACGACGGCGTCGTCCGGCCGTTCCCGAACACGACGTACGGCTACCTGCCCCAGGAGCCCAACCTCGACCCGACCAAGACGGTCCTCGGCAACGTCGAGCTCGGCGCGAAGGCCGTGCGCGACCTGCTGGCCGAGTTCGACCGCCTGTCGAACAAGCTCGCCGAGGACCTCTCGCCCGACGAGATGCAGGCCGTGCTCGACAAGCAGGCCGCGGTGCAGGAGCAGATCGAGCGCAAGGACGGCTGGGAGCTCGACCACCACATCGAGCTGGCCATGGAGGCCCTCGACTGCCCGCCGCCGGACGCCGACGTGACGAAGCTGTCGGGCGGCGAGCGGCGCCGCGTCGCGCTCTGCCGGCTGCTCATGCAGCACCCCGACCTGCTGCTCCTCGACGAGCCCACGAACCACCTCGACGCGTCCACGACGGAGTGGCTCGAGCACTTCCTCACGAACTACCACGGCGCGTGGCTCCTCGTGACGCACGACCGGTGGTTCCTCGAGCACTCGACGAACCAGATGGTCGAGCTCGACCGCGGCCGCATCTTCGTGTTCGAGGGGGCGTACTCCGCGTTCCTCGACGCGAAGCGCCGCCGCCTCGAGCACGAGCAGGCCACCGAGTCGGCCCGGCAGCGGATCCTCTCGCGCGAGCTCGAGTGGATCCAGTCCACGCCGAGCGCGCGCACGGTGAAGAACAAGGCCCGCATCGCGCGGTTCCACGACCTCGAGGCGCAGGAGCTCGAGGCGCGCAAGGGCACGGCCGACCTCCGCCTCCCGACGGGCCCGCGCCTCGGCGACAAGGTGATCACGCTGAAGGGCGTCTCGAAGGGGTACGGCGAGCGGCTGCTCATCGACCGCCTCGACCTCGAGATCCCCCCCGGCGGCATCGTGGGCGTGGTCGGCCCGAACGGCATGGGCAAGACGACGCTCCTGCGCATGATCACCGGGCAGGAGCAGCCCAACGCCGGCACCATCGAGATCGGCAAGAACACGGTGTTCTGCTACGTGGAGCAGAACCGCGAGACGCTGAACCCCGACAAGAAGGTCTACGACGAGGTCGCCGAGGGCGGCGACGTCATCAAGGTCGGGCGCGAGGAGATCCACGTCCGCGCGTACCTGTCGCGGTTCCTGTTCAAGGGCCCCGACCAGAGCAAGCTCGTGGGCCAGCTTTCGGGCGGCGAGCGCAACCGCCTGCTGCTCGCGAAGATGCTCAAGAAGGGCGGCAACGTCCTCATCCTCGACGAGCCGACCAACGACCTCGACCTCGAGACGCTGCGCGTGCTCGAGGAGGCCCTGGTGCACTTCCCCGGCTGCGCGATCGTCGTGACCCACGACCGCTACTTCCTCGACCGCGTCGCGACGCACATCATCGCGTTCGAGGGCGACGGGAAGGTGACGTACACCGAGGGGACGTACGAGTACTACCACCAGAAGAAGGCCGAGCGCGACGCCGCCGCGGGCGCCGAGGCGGCCTCCAAGAAGGGCAAGTACAAGAAGATGGCCCGGCCGGGGGCGTAGCCGCGCGATCCCGTCGAGGGGTACGCGAGGCCCGTCCGCCGGCGTGGGCGCGGGAGGTCCCGGTGCGCGCGTTCCCGACCCTCGTGCTGCTCGCCGTCGTCGTCGGCGCGTTCGGTCCGACGGGCCGGGCGCGCGCCGAGGACGCGCCGGTCGCGCCCGCCCCGCCGGCGCCGGAGGCCCCGCCGGACCCGGAGGCCCCGTCGGCGCCGGAGGCCCCGCCGGCGCCGCCGTCGGAGGCGGCGCCGACGAAGCTGCCCGCGCCCGCGTGGCGCGACGTCGCGGGCCTCGAGCGGCGGCTGGTCGCCGCGGTGGCCGCCGTCGAGGTGGCGTGCGGCGCGCCGTTCGAGACGCCGCCGACGGTGCGGGTCTCGACGGCGGCGGAGGTGACGGACGTGCTCCTCGCCCTCGAGGAGCGGCTGGGCCTCGAGCCGCGTTCGGAGCGCGCGGCGGTCCGCAACGTCGCCCGCGCGATGTTCGCGTTCACGGACTACGCGAACGGCACGATCCACGTCGTCCCGGACAACGTCGAGCGCATGGCCGCCGAGCGCCGCGCCCCCGAGCTGGTCTCGGCCGACGTGCTGCAGGTCGTGCTCGTCCACGAGGCGGTCCACGCCCTGGACTGGGCGCGGTGGGGGTGGATCGCCCACCGCAAGACGCTGAAGGGCGGCGACGCCCTGCAGGCGTTCTCCGCCGTCGCGGAGGGGCACGCGCAGCTGGTCGCCGAGGACGTCGCGACCGCGCAGGGCCGCCGGGCCGCGTTCGCCGCGATGACGCAGGCGATCGTCGCGATGCCCGACGGGCTCAGCCCCGCGGCGCGGGCCATGGCGCAGGCGGCGGTGGCCGAGGCTGCGTTCGGGTACGTCGTCGGCCACCGGTTCCTCCGCGCCGTGCGCGAGGCCAAGGGGGCCGCGGGCGTGGACGCCGTGCTGCGCGCGCCGCCGACCGAGACGCGGGTCATCGAGGACCCGCGCCGGTACCTCGGGCTCGTGCCGGCCGACGCCGGCGCCGTCGTGGACCTCGACGCGGTGATGCAGGTGTTCGAGCCCCTGGTCGCCGACCCGCGCTGGCGCACCCAGCGCGACCGCGCGCGCCACGCCGCGCTCGCGAGCCAGGGCGCGCGGCTCCCGGAGGCGCGCCGCGCGAACTTCCTGGCCGGGTACGAGGACGGGCGCCTCGTCGCCGCGGGGCTCGCACGCGGCGCGCAGGTGCTCGTGATCGTGCTCCGCTTCGCGACCCCGGACGACGCGGCGGCGTTCGTGCGCGACGACCGCGACCTCGGCAAGATCGGCGAGGACGAGGCGACGAAGTCCGGGTTGAGCGTCGAGGTGTCGGCGTACCTCGACGGCGCCGGCACCGACGGCGCGCTCCCGGGGTATCGGTACGCGAAGAAGCTCACGTACGGCGGCCGCGAGACGCTGCTCGTCGGCGGCGACACGCAGGCGGGGGCCTGCGTCGCGTCCGTCATCGCGATCAACGCGCCGTGGATCACGAAGGAGGCCCTCGCCACGGTCGCCGACCGGTTCGCGCTCTTCGTGCGCGACCCCGCGGCGGCGCGCGCGCTGCCGCCGATGCCCGTCGTCGCCGTCCCGCCCGCCGACGAGCCCGCGCCCGGGAAGTGATCGGCCGGCGCGACGGCGTGCGGGCGCCGGCCCCCCGGGTCCGCAGGCGCGCGACGCGCTCGCGCCCGCCGTGGGGCGCGGCACCTCCCCGGGGCTATCCTCCTCCCATGGGACCCGCGGTGGACGACGCGCCGGACGATCCGCCCCTCCTGCGCAGCCTCGACCGCCTCTCGGCGAGGCCGTGGCTGCTGCTTGCGACGTGCGCGGGCCTGATGGCCCTGATCGCGATCGCGGACATCGTCACGGGCGACGAGGTGCTCCTGTTCGTGTTCCAGCTGCTCCCGGTGGGGCTGCTGGCCTGGGGCGCGGGCACGTACGCCGGGCTCGCCGGGGCCGTCGTCGCGTCGGGCACCGTCCTCGTGTCGTACGTCGCGCTCTCCGGCGGCTTCCGGACCATCCACGTCTGGCACGCGGCGGTGACGCTGGTCAGCACGGCCGCGTTCGCGTGGGCGGTCGCGCGCGTGCGCGCCGACCGCCTCCGGATCGCGCGGATGCTCGAGACCGAGCGACGGCTCTCGCGCGAGGACGCGCTCACGACCCTCGCGTCGGCCCGGGCCTTCCACGAGCGGCTCGCCCTCGAGATCGACCGCATGCGGCGGTCCGCGAAGCCCCTGAGCCTCCTCTACCTCGACCTCGACGACTTCAAGCACATCAACGACGAACGCGGCCACCTCGCGGGCGACGAGCTCCTCGTGCGCGTCGGCCGCCTGCTGCTCGCCGGGGTCCGGAAGGTGGACCTCTGCGCGCGCCTCGGTGGCGACGAGTTCGCGGTGCTGATGCCCGAGACCGGCGCCGACGACGCGCTCGTGGTCGCGGAGCGCCTGCGCGACGCGATGCTCAAGTCGTTCCGCGACGGCGGCGCGTCGGTCGGGATGAGCGGCGGGCTCGGCACGTTCACGGTCGCCCCGGTGGACGCGCACGTCCCGCTCAACCAGGCGGACCAGCTGATGTACGAGGCGAAGCGGGGCGGCAAGAACCGGATCGTGGCCCGCACGTTCCCCTGACGGGCCCGCCCCCGGGCCGTGCCCGCCCCGCGCGGGGCCGGGACGCGCCGCGCGCGGGGCAGGGGGGGCGCCGGCCCGAGAAGCATGGCGACCGGCCCGGGCGCCCGCCGTACCCTCGTCGGCTCGCCCGGAGGTCGCCATGCCGGATCGCGCCGCGAAGAAGGTCGTCACCGCCTGGACCGAGCGCCTCGAGCCGCTCCACCGCGAGTCGTCCCTCGCCTGGTGGGCGTCGAACACCGAGGCCTCCGCCGCGAACACCACGCGCTTCCGCGCGGCGCTCACCGCCGTCGAGGAGGCCAGCGAGGACGCCGACGGCTTCGCCCGCCTCGAGCGCAGCCTCGCCGAGCCGCTCGCCGACGCGGCCACCCGCCGCAGCCTCGAGGTCCTCCGCCGCGACCTGCTGCCGTTCCAGGGCCCGCGCGACGTGCGCCTCCAGCTGGTCGACCTGCGCGCCTCGGTCAACGAGCGCTTCTCGTCGGTCCGCGGCACCGTGCGCGGCAAGTCCCTCGGCGACAACGAGATCGTGGACGTCCTCAAGCGCAGCGACGACGTGGCCCTGCGCGAGGAGACGTGGAAGGCCAGCAAGCAGGTCGGCGCCGCCGTCGCCGACGACGTCCGCCGCCTCGCCCGGCTCCGCAACCAGGTCGCGCGCGCCCTCGGCCATCCCGACCACTACACCTTCGCGCTCCGCCAGCAGGACGTGGACCCCGCGTGGCTCGACGCGTTCCTCACGCGCCTCGACGAGGCGACCGCCGCGCCGTTCGCCGCGTACAAGGCCGCGCTCGACGCGCGCCTCGCGCGCCGCTTCCGCGTGGACCCGTCGGCCCTGCGCCCCTGGCACTACGAGGACCCCTTCTTCCAGGAGGCGCCCGAGACGGGCCGCCCGTCCTTCGACCGCCTCTTCGCCGGCCGCGACCTCGTCGACCTCACGGTCCGCACCTACGACGCGCTCGGCCTCGACGTCCGGCCCGCCGTCGAGCGCAGCGACCTCCTGCCGCGCGCGGGCAAGTGCCAGCACGCCTTCTGCACGCACATCGACCGGCGCGGCGACGTCCGCGTGCTCTGCAACAACGTCCCCAACGAGCGCTGGACGGGGACGATGCTCCACGAGTTCGGCCACGCGATCTACGACCTCGAGATCGACCGCGGCCTGCCGTGGGTCCTGCGCCGCCCGCCGCACATGAGCAGCACCGAGGCCATCGCGATGCTCTTCGGGCGCCTCTCGAAGGACGCGGCGTGGCTCGTGCCCGTGCTCGGCCTCGCGCCGTCCGAGGCGAAGGACGTCGCCGCCGCGGCCGGCCCCGCGTTCGCCGAGGGCATGCTCGTCTTCACGCGCTGGGTGATGGTGATGGCGCGCTTCGAGCGCGCGCTCTACGCCGACCCCGAGCAGGACCTCGACACGCTCTGGTGGGACCTCGTCGAGCGCTACCAGCGCGTCCGACGCCCCGACGGCCGCAAGGCCCCCGACTGGGCCGCGAAGATCCACATCGCCACCGCGCCGGTCTACTACCACAGCTACCTCATGGGCGAGTGCACGGCGTCGCAGCTGCTCCACCACGTCCGCACGACGACGGGCCAGGGCCTCGTCGGCAACCGCGCGGCCGGCACGTTCCTGCGCGACGTCTTCTTCCGCCCGGGCTCCACCCGCAGCTGGAACGACCACCTCGCCGCGGCGACCGGGAAGCCCCTCGAACCGACCGCCTTCCTCGCGGACATCGCCGCCGCCTCTGCCTCCGCCTGACGCCGCGCCGCCCGGCTCCGTTCCCCGGGCTCCCCATCCCCTTCCCGGGACCGCGGGGCCCGCTCGCTCGCACGCGAGGCCCGCTCGGGGGCACGCGAGGCCCGTAGGTCGATACGCGAGGCCCGCTCGTGCGCGCCGTTCGCGTCGCCGCCGTCGGTCGGCGCGTCGGACGGCGCGTCGGACGGGGACCGACATGGCGGCGACCGGGCCTCGCGTCGGCGGACGGGGGACGCGGTCCCGGGGCTTCGGGCGCGCGCGACGGGAAGGCCACGGGGGGCCACGTCGTCGGAGGAAAGGGAGTACCCTGTCCGACATGGGCCTTCGCGCGGGGACCTGGCTGGCGGGCGGGATCGCGGCGCTCGTCGCGGGCGTGTTCGTCGCCGCGTTGCGGCCGGCCGACGAGGCCGTCGTGCCGGACGACGACGGGCTCGAGGCCGCGGTCGTCCCCGTCCCGGTGACGCTCGACGGGCGGCGGCCCGGGGCCGCCGCGCCCACGCCGGCGGCGACGGACGCGGGGGACCCGCGCGAGCGGCCGGGGTCGGTGCGGATGCGTGTCGTCCGCGCGCCCGACGACGCGCCGGTGCCCGGGATCCCGGTGTTCCTGCGCCGCGACGTGGCGCCGCGCGGGCCGTTCCACCTGCTCGCGTGGACCGACGAACGGGGCCTCGTCGCGTTCCCCGAGGTGTGGCCCGGGACGGGCCTGCGGCTGCGCGTGCAGGCGGGCGCGGGGCCGCGGGTGGAGCGCGACGACGTCGTCGTGCGCGCGGGCGAGGCCACGGATCTCGGCGACGTGCGGCTGGACCCGCTCGGCCTCGTGGACGCGCTCGTCGTGGACGAGGTGGGGAAGCCGATCGAGGACGCGCGCGTCGTCGCGACGCTCGACCCGGAGACGATCGCGTCGCTCGACACCGACGCGTTCCCGCTGCCCCCCGACCCGCCGTCGCCGGTGGCGGCCGGGCGCAGCGACAACCACGGGCGCGTGCGCCTCGAGGGCGTGCCGCCGGGCATCGTGGCCCTGCGTGCGACGAAGCCGCCGCTCCGCGGGGCGACGGACCGCGTGCGGGTGCCGGCCGCCGGGGCCGACTCGGCGGTCGTGACGATCGTGCTGCGGCCGGGCGCGCTCGCGGGGCTCGCCGTGTCCGCCGACGGGCGGCCGGTCGCCGACCTGCCGGTGCGGTTCGGCGAGCAGCGGCTCGACGACTTCTTCGTGCGCGGGACCGCGATCACCGACGCGGAAGGGTTCGCGATCCTCGGCGGCTTCGCCCGCCACGTGCGGTTCGACGCGGAGTTCGACGTGCCCGGGCGCGGCACGTTCTCGGTGGTCGGGCTCGGCGTCGGAGGCGCGGAGCGCGTGACGCTCGGGGCCGCCGGGCGGTACGCCGTCCGCGTCGTGGACGAGACGGGACGCCCGGTGGCCGGCGCCCGGGTCGGGGCCCGTTCGACGGCGACCCGCGCGCCGCTGATCGCGCCGGCGGCGCGCGAGGGGACCCGCCGCGAGCGGCGGCGCTCGGCGCCGCCCGCGGTCGAGGTCGTCGGCGTCACCGGCTCCGACGGGCGCGTGACGCTCGACACCGGCGGACCGCCGAGCGGGCTCTGGGCGGTGCACCCCGACTACCTCGCGTACGGCGACGCGCCCGGGCTGCAGGGGGACACCGTGCCGCCGCCGCCGTCGGACGATCGTGCGGCGCCGCGCATCGTGCTCCTGCGGGGCGTCCGCGTCACCGGGCACGTCACCGACCCGAAGGGCGCGCGAGCGCCCGGCGCGATCGTCCGGGCCGTCGGCGACGCCGGCCGCGACCTGGGGTCGACCCGCACCGACGAGAAGGGCGAGTTCGTGCTCCCAGCGGTCGTCCCGGAGCGGGTGCGCTGGATCACCGCGTCACGGGAGCTGCCCACGCTGTTCGGTTGGTGCCGCCTCCCGCGGGGCCACCGGCCGCACGCCCTGACGTCGGTGCACGTCGCGCTCGCCGAGCCCGCGCGGGTGCGTGGTCGCGTGACGGATGCGCGCGGGGCCCGGGTCGAGGGCGCCCGGGTGTCGATCGTCGGCACCCTGACCACGACGTGGACCGACGCGCGCGGCGAGTTCGTCCTCGGGCCGCTGCTCACCGTCGGTCAGGAGCTGCCGCCCTCGATGGTCGTCGAGGCCACCAGCGTCGGGCAGGGCGTGGCGCGCGTCGTCCAGCGGTGGCCTCGACCCGGCGCCGAGCCCAAGTGGCTCGAGTTGTCGGTCGGCGAGACGAAGGACGTCGAAGGGTACGTGCAGGACGCCGATCGGAGGTCGATCCCGTTCCCGATCGTCGAGCTCATCGACGTCGCCGAGCCGACGGAGGCCGTCGCGAGGCGGATCGTCTCCGCGGACGAGTTCGGCCGGTTCGTCGTGCGGGACGTGTTGCCGGGCACGTACCAGGTGCGCGCCCGCGCACGGGGACTCGACGGCTTCGCCGACGGCACGGTGGAGGTCCGCGCGGACCCGCGCTCTGAGCCCAAGGTGGCTCCGGTGACCGTGCGGCCCGCGCCCACGATCCGCGGCACCGTCGTCCTCGCGAGCGACGGGATGCCGGTCGCGGACGCGAGGGTCGTCCTGACGGCCCGGGTTCAGTCCGCCGCCGGTCGGACGGTCCAGGTCCTGCGCGACTCCACCCAGTCGGATGCCCAGGGCCGATTCACGTTCTCGGCGCCCGGCCTGATCGGCGGCATCCTCACGGCGACGTCGATCCGCGGCGACGGGCGGAACGCCGAGCTCAAGGCGTACGGGTCGATCGACGGCGACGACACGGACCACGTCGAGCTCGGGCTCCGCTGACGCGAGGCCCGCCGGCCCGCGGAACGCACGAGCCGCGCACCTGGCGGCCAGCGGGCCTCGCGGTCCTACGCGGGGCGGGCGTCCGTCGGCCCGAGCACGACCACGACGTCGGACGCGGCCAGCGGCCGGCCGTCGGGCGGGCACGGCGCGCGGCCGCCGTCGTCCGTCGGCCGCAGCACGACGAGCGGCGTCTCGAAGCGCGCGCGACGCCAGGCCTCGACGTCGAGCGGGCGGCCGATCCAGTCGCCGGGCACGGCGATCTCGGCGACGCGCCAGCCGGGCGGGAGGTCGACGTAGCTCGGCGCGCCCTGCGTGCGGGCGGTGAGCCGCGCGGGCCGCGAGGGCTCGACGAGCACCTCGTGGCGGAGCATCGCGAGGATGTCGCGCCGCGAGAGCGAGCCGACGAAGCGGCGGTCGTCGGCGGTCGCGACGACGGGCAGCTCGTCGAGCTCGCTGTCCTGGAAGCGCGCGAGGACGCGGCCGATGGCCTCGTCCTCGGCGGCGGGCGGCGTGGGCGCGGCGACGTCGAGCGCGATCACGGGGGCGCCCTCGCCGCGGTTGGCGAAGGCGCTCTTGACGTCGTGGAGGCGCGCGACGCCGACGTAGTGGCCCTCGTTGCCGACGACGTAGACGGCGTCGGAGCGCGTGTTGAGGAAGACGTCGATGACCTCGTCGAGGGACGCGGTCGCCGGGAGCGTGGGGGCTTTCGCGCGGACGAGGTCGCGGACGTAGGTGCGCAGGAGCGCCGCCTCCTCGATGCCCTCGGGGAGGCGGACGCCGCGACGCTTGAGGCGCGCGGTGTAGAGGCTGTCGGCGTGGATCACGCGCGCGAAGAGCGTGGCGGTGACCGCGCCGAGCATGAGGGGCGCGATCAGCGGCGGGTCGTGGGTGATCTCGAAGAGGATGAGGATCGACATGAGCGGGGCGTGCGTCGTCGCGGCGAGCACGCTGCCCATGCCGATGAGGGCGTAGACGCCCGGGTCGACGCCGGGCATGACGCGCGCGAGCGCGCCGCCGAACGCCGCGCCGAGGGCCGCGCCGACGAAGAGGGTCGGGGTGAACACGCCGCCGCTGATGCCGCCGGCGCCGGTGATCGCCGACGCCGCGATCTTGGCGACGATCAGGAAGAGGAGCGTGGGGACCGCGTGGGCGGCGGGCAGGATGCGCTCGCTCACGGCGTCGTAGCCGTTGCCCCAGACCTCGGGCAGCCAGATGCCGAGCGCGCCGACGAGGAGGCCCGCGAGGACGGCGCGGGCGCCGCGCGGGAGCTTGAGGCGCGCGAAGCCGTCCTCGCCCCACGTGAGCGCGTGGAGGAACAGCCAGCCGACGAGCGCGGAGAGGATGCCGAGCGCGAAGATCGGCAGGGCCTCCCACGGCGAGCCGACGGAGAGCTGGGGCACGACGTAGACCGGCGCGCTGCCGACGACCGCGCGGACGGTGAGGGTGCTCGTGACGCTCGCGACCATGACCGGCGCGAACTGCTCCATCACGAACGAGCCGAGGATGATCTCCATGACGAACATGGCCGCGCCGATGGGGGCGTTGTAGGCGCCGGCCATGCCCGCGGCCGCGCCGCAGGCGACGAGCACGGCGAGGTCGCGCGGCGAGAGCCGCGTGAAGCGGCCCACGGTGGACGCGATGGCCGAGCCGATCTGGATGATCGGGCCCTCGCGGCCGGTGGAGCCGCCGGAGCCGATCACCGCCGCCGTCGCGACGCTGCGCGCGAGCACGTCCGGCAGCCGCACGTCGCCGCGGCGGAGCGACACCGACTCCATGATGTCGGCGATGCCATAGGAGCCGCGCCGCCGGAAGACGACGTAGAGCAGCAGGGCGGCGATCGCGGCGCCGAGCGCGGGGAGCACGAGCGCCTGCCACCACGAGAGGCGCTCGGCGGAGGCGAGGAGCCCGCCGGGCCCGACGTCGAAGAGGGCGAAGAAGGCGTACCGCGCGAGGTCGGTCAGCTTCTGGAAGCCGATGCCCGCGAGGCCGCAGGTGACGCCGATGAGCCCCGCGTAGAAGAAGACGCGGAGCTGCGACCCGAGCGCGCCGGCGCGGTCGGGGTCGAGGCCCGGCAGGAGGCCGGCGAGCGGTCGGAGGGGGGGCGTCCCCATGGCGGGGATGCTACGCCCCCGGTCGCGGCGCGGGAACCTCGGTCCCCCGCCCCTCGGGCTGGGAAGCCGGCGCCGGTCGGGTACGTTCCTCCCGCGCCATGGACGCCCGACTCTTCCTCGCCGCCCTCCGAGACGTCCGACCGGACGTCCGCCATCGGTACGCCGACGGCATCCGCGCCGGGGAGAAGGGCGGGCAGCCGGTCCCGGGCATCTGGCGGCTGTTCGCGTTCAAGCCGGCGCTGGCCGACCGGCTCGGGCCGCTCGCCCAGGAGATCCTGCGCGGGCCGTCGCCGCTCACGCCCGGGTTCCGCGAGCTGATCGCGGCCTTCGTCTCGTCGCGGAACCACTGCCTGTTCTGAACGTCGGCCCACGCCGCGGTCGCGGCGTTCCTCCTGAAGGACGAGCCCCTGGTGGCGGCGGTGTGCCGCGACCTCGCCACGGCGCCGGTCTCCGAGCCGGAGCGCGCGCTCCTCCGGTACGTCGAGAAGCTGACGCTCGCGCCCGCCACGTGCTGCCAGGCCGACGTCGACGGGCTGAAGGCGCACGGATGGGACGACGAGGCGGTGTTCGACGCCGTGACGGTGACGGCCCTGTTCTCGTTCTTCAACCGCTGGATCGACGGCAACGGCGTCGCCGACACGCCGCCGGGCTTCTACGCCGAGCGGCTGAAGGCCATGGGCGACTTCAAGTACGCGTGAGCGGTCGCGGCGGTACCCTCACGGGATGCGCGGCCACGACCGGGAGTCCACGAGCGGCGTGCCCTTCCCGGGCCGGCCGCTGCCCCGCGAGCAGTGGACGCGCACCCGCGTGCCGCTGGGCGCCAAGGGCGCGCGGTTCGACTGGGTGGCGGCGTTCGGCCGCGAGGCCCCGCGCGTGCTGGACCTCGGGTGCGGCAACGGCCGCTACCTCGTGGCCTCGGCGCTCGTCCGGCGCGACCTCGACCATCTCGGCGTCGAGCTGGTGCCGCCCGCGGTGAAGCTGGGCTCGCTGCGGGCGGGCCAGCGCGGGCTGACGAACTGCAGGCTCGCCTGGGGCGACGCGAGCGAGTTCGTGCTCGAGCGCTGCCCGACCGCGTCGGTCGCCGAGGTGCACCTCTACCACCCGCAGCCCTACTACGAGGCCGACAAGGTTGTGCGTCGCCAGCTGACGCCCGCGATCCTCGCCGCGATCCACCGCGTGCTCGTGCCGGGCGGCCTGTTCGTCTTCCAGACGGACAACCCGGCGTACGCGGCCTACGCGCGGGCCGTCGTCCCGAGCCTGTTCGCGTGGACCGAACGCGCCGACCCCTGGCCCGACGCGCCCGCCGGCCGCACCCTGCGCGAGATCACCGCGCGGAAGCTCGGCCTCGCGATCGTCCGGGCGGAGGCCTGCCGGCTCGACCTCGCGCCCGACGAGGTGGCCCGGCGGGTCGCGACGCTGCCCGAGCCCGTGTTCGACGCGAACCGGCCCGCGTTCCGCGAGGGGGGGGCGCGCCGCAAACGCTCCCGACGCGGCGGGCGCCGTCGCGGGGGCGGGCCCGGCGGGCCGCCTCGCGACGCCGGGCGCCGCGCGGGGCCGCCGAAAGGACCGTGACCGGCGGGGGGGCTCGCGCGAGGGAAGAGGGCGCCTCGGGATCGGCCCGCGGCCGCCCCTGGAGCTTCCCCATGTCCCGATTCTCGCGGTCGGCCCTCGCCGCCGTCCTGTCCGTGGCGGCGGTCGCCGCCTCCGTCCCCTCCGTCGCGCGCGCGGGTGACCCCGCCGCGCCCGCCGCGCCCGCGGCCACCGTGTCGCCGCGCCTCGCCGCCGTCGAGGGCGAGGTGCGCGCGGTCGAGCACCTCCTGACGCTCCTGCGCCGCACGCGCAACGACCTGCGCGCCGGTCGCGAGGAGACCGCGCTCACCGCCGAGGCCGCGTCCGCGCGCGAGGCCGCCCTGCGCGCGGTGCGCGACGTCCTGCGCTACGAGGGCGCGCGGACGAAGGCCACCGCGGCGCTCGGGGCCGCGCTCGAGGCGAAGGACGACGCGAAGGCGACGGAGGCCCGGGCCGCGCTCGACGCCGCCGACCGCAAGCTCGCCGACGTGTGGGCCAAACTCGAGTCGGACGCCGCCGCGCGCAAGGACGCCGAGAAGGCCGATGCGGCGGGCAAGGGCGTGAAGGCCCCCGACGCGGAGAAGCCCGCGCGGCGCGCGGACAAGAACTCCTCGATGGGGGCCTCCGAGGCCGACGAGGACTGACGTCCGTCGTCCGTGGCCCGACGGTCGGGGCGGCGGCGTTTCCGAGGACGGGGCGGCGGAGGCCTACTTGCCTTCGCCGTCCGTCCCGCCGGGGGCGCCGTCGTCCATCGGCGCGGGCTCCGGCGTCGCGGGCTTGGCGGCCTCGTCCTTCTTGGGCGTCGTGCCGCTCGCCGCGTCTTCCTTCTCCTTCGCCTGCGTCTCCTCGAGCGCCTTCGCGCTCGCCTTGACGCCCTGCGCGATCACGACCTGCGCCGCCGCGGCGGGCAGCAGGAAGCTCTTCGTCCAGCGCGGGCCGTCCGACACGCCCTGCTGCTGGATCATCACGCCGGCGAACTTGCCCGCGCCGGTGAACAGCGGGCTCGCGAGCGCCCACGCGCCGGAGGGCAGCCACATGTCGCGCGGCTTCTTCACCTGCCCGACGATCTTCACGGTGCCGTAGTACGGCGCGTAGTCGAAGCCGTCCTCGAGGCGGGAGACGCCGAACAGCTCGTCGCCGACCTTCACCTCGCCGGCGTCGGCGGGGTTGACGGGCGCGATCGCGCGTCCGGTCGTGTCCTTGATGCGGAAGAACGCGAGCCCCAGCCGGCTGTCGAACGCGCCGAGGATCGCGTCGTACTCCTTCTCGTCGCCGGGGAACACGACGCGCGCGCTCACGAGGGCGACCTTCGCGCCGCCGCGCGTGTTGCCGAGCCCGGTGGTCATCACGACGCCGCTCGGGTCCACGAGGGTCCCCATCCGCTCGGAGGCGTTCTCGAACTCGCCGATCTTCGTCACCAGCTTCAGCACCACGACGGAGGCCGCCTTGGTGTCGAGTTGCTGGGCGTAGGCCGGGTCGTCGGCATGGACCGACGTCGGGCAGGCGAGGGGGCCGGCGAGCAGCGCGGCGGCGAGAGCGAGGGGGGCGAAGCGCATCCGGGGGTACTCCTGGTCCTGCAGCCTACGCCACCCCGCGGTGATGGGGGTGGGCCCCTCCTTCTCGGCCGTCGGCCCCCCGGACGTGAGGCGGCCGCCGCCGGAGTGGGGGACGGGGCGGGCCTCGACCCGAGGCCCGGTCGGGGAGGGGGGCTCCACCGGCCGAGGCGCCGCGGCCTTCGTGGTTGCGGGGGCGGGAGTCGAACCCGCGCGGACCGTCGGTGGGGCCGGCGGTCTTGAAGGCCGGTTGGACGGCGACCGGGCCTCGCGTTGGCGGACAGGGCCCGCGATCTCGCCCTCCGGCTCCGCGCGACGCGCCGTTCTCTAAGGAGGGGCCATGTGGCCCCCTGCGGGCGGCGCTGCGCGCCGTCCTCGGGGGACGTCGCTCGCTGCGCTCGCTCCTACCCCGCGCTGTTCTGTGAGGGGGCCAAGCCCCCTCACCGGGCTCGCTGCGCTCGCCCTCCTCCCCCTTCGGCGCCTGCGGGTGCTTCGCACCCTGGTCGCCTACCACCCCTCCCGGTCGCGGGTCGACTCCCGCCCCAGTTCCCCGGACCACGGACGCTCTAGAAATGGCGAAGGCCGCTGCTTGTGGCAGCGGCCTTCGTGGTTGCGGGGGCGGGAGTCGAACCCGCGCGGACCGTCGGTGGGGCCGGCGGTCTTGAAGGCCGGTTGGAC
>JAEUHO010000264.1 GCA_016795345.1 Planctomycetia bacterium
CGCCTGGGACACCTCGGGCCCCGGCGGGACGACCGAGTACCTGTCGAGCGCCTCCGTGATTCACAAGCAGATGGACCCCGTCGAGCTGTCGCGAGACCTACGGCTCCCGGGCAGCGTCTCGCCGGTCGCGGCCAGCAACCCCTTCGGCTTCGTGAACGAGGGGACGCTCCTCAACTCCACCGGCATGGGGGTGGCCTCGGGCGCGGGTGCCATCCTCCCGATGCCGCCCTACGCCCGCGGGACGGTCGGGCTCTGGGCGCTGCTCGGCGAGAACCCCGCGGGGGCGCCGCTCCCGGCTGGCCGGACCTACAACGTCCGGATCGACGTCGCCTGGAAGTCGTCCCCGTGGGGCGGGCCCGCGCCCGGCACCGCCTCCAACGTCCCCGTCGCCGACGGCACGGGCCAGGGGACGGGCCTCTTCAAGAGCCCGGGCGGGGCCGTGCCCCCGGGGCTTCGCAAGCCCAGCGACCTCGCCGTCTCCCTCGTCTACACGCCGGGCCTCGGGACCGCGCCGCCCAACCGTGGACTCGTGCTCCTCGGGATCGGCGTCGAGGTCGCGGTCGTTGAGGGTGGCTACGCGCTGCTCACGATGGAGGGGCTCGAAGCGTCGGATGCGTGGCGAACGAGCCACGCGCAGCCCGTCGAGCGCCTCGCGGCGATGGACGTCTGGGCGATCGAGGTCACGAAGGCCGTCGCCGAAGCGGTGGAGCTGACCGAGTCCTGGGGCCTTGAACTCAACCCCGGCATCGCCGAGCTCGACGCGGTCGAAGTCACCGACGTCTGGACCCTGACGCTCATCCCCTGACCGACCCACCCCGTACAATCACCCCGTTCTTCGCGCGCCCGACTCCAGCCGGACGAGCGAGAGGAGGCTTCGATGCCCTCTCCCCTCGGCTGGACCCTGATCGCCATCGTCATCACGTGCTTCCTGGCGCTGCGTCGCCGTCGGCGGACACCCCTGCGCCTGGCCGACGGCGCCCCGCTGCCCGACGAGTTCGACTGGGCCGCGTTCGCCCGTGGCGCGCGGGAGGTCGCCGAGCGCCCGCGGCCGCCGAACCGCGAGCGCCCCATGGGCTTCGTCGCCGAGTGGGACCTCGAACTAGTGGGCCCCGACGGCGTGGCGAAGGAGCGGCGCCACTTCAAGAACCTGATCGTCAACGCCGGCCTCAATCGCGCGAAGGACCGGCTCTTCAACCCCGCGACGGTCGCGACGGTCTTCGGCTACGTCGCGATCGGCACCGGCGCCCTTGCCGAGACCCCGGTCGACGTGGCGCTCGGGACGGAAGCGGCGCGCGACGCAGTGGCGTACACGACGGGCGGCACGGGCGTCTGCACCGTGGACCACACGTTCCCGGCCGGCGTCGGCACGGGCGCGATCACCGAGGTCGGCCTCTTCGACGACCCGGCCGCGGGGAACATGTTCAACCGCAAGACGTTCCCGGCGATCAACAAGACGGCGGGGGACGCGCTCAAGGCGTCCTGCACGATCACCCTGATCGCGGCCTGATCCCGTGGCCTACGCGGTCTTCAACGACGGAGCAACGGACGGGCGCGAGCCGTGGGTGGACTACGAGTTCGTGGACGAGCCGTTCGTCGAGGACCTCGGCGAGAAGGAACCCGGCCGAACCGAGCGCGTCGAGCTGTTCGCGTGCACGAGGCGCAGGTACCGCTGGCCCGCGGGGCTAACCGAGGCGCAGCGCGTGGAGTGGGAGGCGTTCCTCCAGGCACGCGGGATCCTGCGCGACGCATTCCTCGTCGAGGACCCCCGCGACCCTGTGCGTGAGCTGGTGACGCTCGATCCCGCGGTGGGAGACGGTGCGCGCGTCACCTTCTCCTTGCCGACCAGCGAGACGAGCCCGGACTTCCGTTGGTACCCGAAGCAGGGAACCGTCGCCGGCTACGTGAACGGCCTCGCGGTCGCCGTCGCGAGCGTGGACACCGACGCGCGGACGGTGACGTTCGCGGCGGCGCCGGGCGGCGGGGCGGCGGTGATGGCGACGTACAAGGGGCTTCGGCTCGTGCGCATCGCGGAGCCGCCGACGTTCCAAGGTGTGACGAAGCGGTTCGGGCGGTACGAGGTCGCGCTGGAAGAGGTGTTGCGGGACTGACGAGACAATCCTCCGCCCATCGCTGATCGCCCGCGGCACCCGCCGATCGTGAGTGCTCTCGTGGGAGCGACGATTCGTCAGCAGTTCAGCGGGGGCAAGATGCCGCAGCGTCGAAGCTCAACCTGAATGAGTTGGTCGAGGTTCCAGAGTCTTGGGTCTAGCGGCTTCACTGCAAGGCCACCCACGCCTCCCGTGCACGGATAAGAGATCTCGTCGTGCCCGCCTGAGTGCGCATCGAAATGCAGGATGCGGACCAGCTCCTTGCCGAGGGTGAACAGGGAGATCCCCCTTGCGGTTGCGAAGTTGAGCGCTGCTCCCTGGAACCCAAGTCGCGTTACCATCGTCCCCTTGACTCGCATCGGGGAGATCTGGTCCAGCTTCTGCGCGAACTCCTCAACCTCGCCGACATCGACGCGGCGACTGGGGTAGTCCTTGCACTCGATGACCCAGATCAAGGACGGCTCCGTGGCTTCGTCCTCCCACGCCTCGACGGCGACGTCGAAGACGATGTTCGCCCCACGGTCCCGAGACAGGTATGCCGGCCGGCGGCAGACTCTGGCTATGCGTGGATTGATCGCCGTGCGAGACGAGTTCACTTCGCGTTCGATGCGCGCCGCGACCTCGCCCTCGAAGTCCTGCCAAGGGAGCGCGCTCCCAGGTTCGGGATCCACCATTGCGCGGCCTCCGATGTGGTCTGTGCGCTCAGACGTGCCCGGGACGGTACCCAGGCGGACTTCCCATGTTGGCTGATTCACACCACTCCGTCGAGGCCCGTGGCGCACGAGAAGGCAGACCGGACGGGGCGCCACGTGCTATCCTCGTGCGTCGACTAGTTCAAAGGGTTGCCTCCCTCCAGCGGGCCGCCCCTCCACACGGAGGTCCTCATGCGCCCGCTGGTACTCCTTCTCGCGCTCTGCGCGTTCCTCCTGGTCGCCTGCCAGAGCCCCGGTCCCTCCACCGCCCTGGAGGTCCAGCCCGCTGTCGGCGCCGGGGCGCGCGTCTTCGCCGGCCCCCAGGACGGCGTCGGCGCAGCCGCCCGCCTCGACCTCGGGAAGTACGGACTCCGCACGGGCAAGGCGGCGGAGCCCGCCCCCGTGGCCGCGCCCCCCGGCGCCGCCACGGCGTGCCCCGGCGGGGTGTGCCCCCTCCCCGCGCCGGACCCTCTGCGCGTGCCGGAGGCCCCCGCCCCCGACGCCGGGAGCCGGCCGTGAACGCCGTCCGCGCGGCCATGGGCTCTCGCTACGCCGGCTTCGCGGCGGTGCTCCTGGCCGGCCTCGCCGCCTGCCAGGGAGTCGAATTCGGCTTCGGGGTGAAGCCCTCCGTCCCGCCGCCGGACTCGGTGGTCGTGAAGCAAGTCGAGGATGCCCGGGCCGCCGTCGCCGAGGCCGAGCGGAAGGCGAACGAGGCGGCGCAACTCGCCGCCGACGCCGAGGCCGCCCGGGCCAGCGCCGTAGCCACCGCAGCCGACCTCGAGCGGAAGGTCGCCGCCGGCGAGGCCACGCGGGCGGACCTCGAGCAGGTCCGGCGTCGCGCGACCGAGGCGGCCACGGAGGCAGCCCAGGCGAAGGAGCGCGCCGAACGCGCCCGCGCGTGGACCGACGACTTCGCTGCGCGTGTCACGGCTGCGAATGACCGACTCGCGAAGGCCGAGTCCGCGTGGCGCGAGGCCGAGAGCGCAGGGCTCAAGGTCGAGGGTCCGAAGGAGACGACCCCGTGGGGCCTCCTCTCCTGGGCGATCAGCACCGCGCTCCTCGTCGTCCTGAATGAGAAGCGCAAGCGGGAGGCCCATGCCGTTCTCGAAGCGGCGAAGCGCGAGAGCGGAGAGGTCGTCGCGCGCCAGGACGACGCCCCGTTCGTGGGGAGCGGCGGGAAGCTCGAGCCCGAGCACAGGCTCGCCGACACGCCGTCGCGCCTCGATTCGATCGAGGCCGCGCTGGCGGCCGCCGGGGTCCTCAAGCGGACATGAGCTACGACCGTGGCCCCCGGTTCGCTCCCGCCGAGTCCGACGAGCCCTCTCGTCGGATCCGGCGGCTCGAGGACTGGGCGGGGCGTCACGACCAGTGGGCGACCCAGACCTCGGTCGAGGGGCGCGAGCGGGTCGTCCACGTCGAGGCGCGAGTGACGGTCCTGGAGGGGAAGGTGATCCGCCTCCTCGCGTCAGTCGGGGAGCACCGGCTCAAGTGGGGGATCGTCGCGTGGGTCGTGGGGACGGCAGCGGCAGCAGGGATCGCGATGCTCTCGCGCTGACGCGACCTGGGAACACTGCTCTAGGGCGCGACCAGTTCGTTGACTGCAGCGACGAGCGCGCGGCGACGCGCTTCGAGGAATGCAGGAAACCTCTCGATTCGCCAGAGGTCAGGTTCGAGCGGGACGCACTGGGCCACCAGCGCCGCATTGCCGCGCTTCTCGAGGATCTCCGGCAAGTACTCGGATGGTGCCGACGTGTACAGCCGTCGATTCGTGTCACCGCTGATGAATGCTCGGTTGGCGATCTCGTTGACCTCAGCCCGATCGTAGGTTTCCCTGATGCGAGCCTTCGGAAAGATGTGGTGAGACTGAATGACGTGCTGATGGCCTTTGTGTCGGAGACTGACTTCGAGCCCAGTTCGCCAGTCCTTGGCGCCGCGCCCCTTGAGAGCAAGGTAGGCGAGGCCGTATAGACCACTTCTCTCTCCGCGCCGGGCAATGTCGCCTTCGTCGAAGTGCAGTCTCCCGAACTGCTGCTCCAGATTCTGGAGAAGGGACGCGGGCCCCTCGCCCCGACGAAGCCGTGCTAGATCCGCGTCGAGCTTCGTTTCGCTCGAACCGCTGAAGTAACCGCGCGCGGATCCAATCAAGACCCATCGGAGGAGAGCCCGTTCGGTGTCCTTGTCGAACCTACCTCCGGCGCGCTCGTATGCGTAGGACAGCGCGGGGAGGAAGAACGGCGACGAGAGCAGCGACTCATCCTCGATGCGAGCGTTTGAAGCCAGGAAGTTCACGGCAAAGCGGAGGCCGTCCTTCGCACGTGCCCATCCCTCCCGGAGCTTGGGTGTCGAAATCCCCGCGAGCGTCTTGAACCGGGACTGACCGGACGCG
>JAEUHO010000266.1 GCA_016795345.1 Planctomycetia bacterium
GAGACGTCGAGGCCCTCGAGGCGCTCCGAAGCTCGTCCGACCCGTCGGTCGCCGAGCGCGCCCGCGCGTACGCGTCCCTCGCCCGAGGGATCCTCGCCGGCGCCGCCGGCGATGCGAAGGGCGCGGTCGTGGGACTCCGCGAGGCCGTGGCCGCTCGGGAGGCCGCCCGCGCCGCCGGTCGCTGGGCGCTGGACGCCGCGTGGTACGCACGCCTGGCCGAGGCGTGCGACGCCGCCCACGACCCCGAGGGCGCCGCGCAGGCGCGCGCGCGCGCCGCCGCGCTGCGCTGACCGCCCGGCGTTCGGACCGCTCACGCCGGCCCGAGGCGCCCGGCGAGGCGATCGCACGCGCGATCATGCAGCTTCCGCGCGGAGTCGGCGGTCGGCCGTCCGGTGCGCTCCGCGATCTCGGCGAACGAGAGCTGCTCGAAGTCGCGGAGCAACACGACCTCGCGCTCCGCCGGGGGAAGGCCGTCGAGGGCGACCTTCAGTCGATGGACGTCCTCCGCACGTTCGGCGGCCTCCGCGGGCGCGAGCCCGCCCGTCGCCGCGAGGATCGCCTCGTCGAGGGGAGCGACGGGCCGGCCGCGGGGCCCGTGCTCGCGGCGACCCGCGCGCGACACGCGGTGCCGCGTGACCGTCTCGAGCCATGCGACGAGGCGGCCCTCGTGTTCGAAGGGCGTCCCCGACAGCCCTTCGAGCACCGTGCGGAAGACCGACTGCGTGACGTCGGTCGAGTCGACCTGCCGACGGAGCGACGGCGACAGCCAGCGGCGCGCGATCCGGCGGACGATCGGCTCGTACCGTCGATGGAACTCCTCCCACGCGTCGAGGTCCCCGGCGCGAAGGCGCGCCAGCAGCGTCGGGAACGGGACGAGCGAGTCCACGCGGGTCACGGGGTCAGCGTACTCCGGATCGCGTGCGCCCCGCGACGGCCGCGCGGATCCCGGCGGGTGCCCACGATGGTTCGTCCGGTCCGCGCCCCTTGCGGCTTCTCGAGGGACGACCGCCACCGCGCCCGGTGTCGGCCCCCCCGGAGTCCCCCCATGAGATCGCGTGCGCTCCTCCTCTCCACCGTCGCGGTGTTGGCCCTGGCCGGTCCGGCCGCGGCCGCCGGCTCGGGCACCTTCGTCGGCACCGGCAGCCTCGTCGCGGGACCGCGTGCGTCCCACGAGGCCGTCCTCCTCCTCGACGGCCGGGCGTTCGTGGTCGGCGGGTACGGGCGCGCGGACGGCGCCGCGCTCAAGAGCGCCGAGGCGTACGACGTCGCCAACGGGACGTGGTCGCTCGCCGGCGAGATGTCGGTCGGACGCAGCACGCACCAGGCGACGCGGCTCGGCGACGGCAGCGTGCTCGTCACGGGCGGGGCCGACTCGGGCACGAGCCACGCGTCCGTCGAGCGGTGGAGCCCCTCGACCGGCACGTTCGCCCACGTCGCGCCGATGTCGGTGCCGCGCTTCAGCCACCGGGCGACGCTCCTCGCGGACGGGCGCGCCCTCGTCACGGGCGGGAACGCGAGCACGGTCTCGCCGGTGGCGACCGCCACCGCCGAGGTCTACGACCCGACCGCCGACACGTGGGTCGCGGTCGGCCCCATGACCACGCCGCGCCAGCAGCACGCCCAGGTGCGCCTGGCCGACGGGCGCGTGCTCGTCGCGGGCGGCGACCGCGGCTCGGCCAACGGGTACGTCGGGGTCGTGACGTGCGAGGTGTTCGACCCCGCCACCGGAACGTTCAGCGCGACGGGTTCCATGGCGACGCCGCGCGCGGCGTTCGCGCTCGCGTCGCTGATCGACGGGCGCGTGCTCGCGATCGGTGGGAACTCGAACGCGACCGGGTCGCCCGTGCACACCGCCGAGGTCTACGACCCGGCGACGGGGTCGTGGACCAGCGTCGGGACGACCGGCCCCGGCGGCACGCACCCGTCGATGGCGCCGCTGCCGGACGGACGGGTGCTGCTGGTCGGCGGCCAGGACCTCGGCATCGCGGCGACGACCGCCGCGGCGCTCTTCGACCCGGCGAGCGACGGCTTCGAGGCGCTCGCGCCGATGGCGACGCCCCGATTCGCGGCGACGGCGACCCCGTTGGGCGACGGCAGCGTGGTCGTCGCGGGCGGCTATCACCAGCCCCTGACGTTCCCCTACTGGACCGCGTCGTGCGAGCGGTTCGTGGCGTCGGCACCCAACCTCCCCCCGACGGCGGTGGCCGGCGACGACCAGGCCGTCCACGTCGGCGACGTGGTGGCGCTCGACGGCAGCGGTTCGTCGGACGACAACACGCCGGACGGCGACCTCGCGTTCGCCTGGACGATCGTGACGAGCCCCGCCGGGAGCGTCGCCTCCCTCTCCGGCGCCACGTCCGCGACGCCTACGTTCACGGCGGACCTCGCCGGGACCTACGTCGTCTCCTTGGTGGTGACGGACGGCGACGGCCTGCCCAGCGCGGCCGACACCATCACGGTGTCGTCGGTGAACGTGCCGCCGACCGTCGACGCCGGCCCGGACCGTGCCGGCGCCGTCGGCGCGTCCGTCGCGTTGGACGGCGTCGTCGTCGACCCCGACGGCGATCCGTTCACGGTCGTGTGGACGGTGCGCTCCGCGCCGGTCGGCAGCACGGCGATGCCCGTCGGCTCCACGTCGGTCTCGGCGACGTTCACGCCCGACGAGCCGGGGACGTACGTGCTCGAGCTCGAGGCGACGGATGCCTTCGGCGCGTCCGCCGTGGACACCGCCGAGGTGACGGCGACCCCGGCGCGCACGGCCGAGGACCTGTTGTGCGAGGCGTCCCGGTTGCTCTGTGACCTCCCCCGATCCGCGTTCGCCTCCCCGGGGCTGCGGGTGGCCGCCTGCGTCGAGCTCCGCCTCGTCCTGGTCGCGCTCGCGTGGGCCGACGCGGGGCACGCGCACGCGCGCGACGTCGCGCGGGCGGTGCTCGCGCGCCTGATCGACCGGACCGACGGCGTCCCGGAACGGGGCGCGGTGGACGTCCGAGGGCCCGGGAAGGACTGGATCGTGGACGTCGTCGCGCAGGAGGAGCTCTACGACCTGCTGACGGCGGCATACGACCTCCTCTAGGCTGGCGGCCGGTCAGGCCCCTCGCGGTTCCGCCGCGAGGGGCCCCGTTCGCGGCTGACGACGTTTACGCGGGCGCGCGGGCCTCGCGTTCCGTCGAGGGGCCCGGGAATCCAGAAGGTCGCGTCGGGGGGACGACGCGGGGAGAATGCGGGCGTGACCCGCGCCCGGCCCCGGCCCCGGCTTCGCCTCCGTCTCCGCCGCGCGAGCGCGCCCGCGGCGATGCACGCGCCCGCGCGCGCGAGGCGCGCATGAACGGGCCGCCGCACGCGGGCGTGCTTCCCGTGCCTGACACGCGCGCCCCCGCCGGGTACGCGACCTACTTCGGGCTCGTCGCCGTCAGTTTCGTGCTGTCGGCGACGTTGCGGCACCTGCTCGACCACAACGAGGCCGACGTCCTCGTCGCGGCGCTGCACGCCCGCGACCCGTCGTTCATCCCCGGCGACTGGTACCTCGACCTGCCGATCCCCTACCGCGACCTCTACAACCTGCTCGCGGGGTCGCTCGCGAAAGCCCTCGGGCTCCTGCCCGCGGCCGTCGTGGGACGGGTCGTCGGCGTCGTGTGCGTGAGCGCCGCGCTCGCGCCGCTCCTCGCGCGACTGCGCGTGCACCCCGCGCTCGTGGCCCCGCTGTTCGTGCTCTACCAGCGCTACCGGTCCGTCGTCGCCGAGGAATGGGTCGTCGGCTCGTTCGAGACGAAGACGTTCGCCTACGCCGCGGTCCTCGGCGCGATGCTCGCCGCCCACCGCCGGCGGTGGGTCGCCGCGGCGGCCCTCGCGGGCCTCGCGGTCAGCTGCCACGTCCTCGTCGGCACGTACGCCGCCGCGACGCTGACGGCCGCGCTGCTCCTCGGGCGCCGCGACCTCGCCGCGCCCGCGGACGACGACGGCCACCGGGCCTCGCCGTCCCGGAACCTCTGGCTGCTCCCCCTCGTCGTGGGCCTCGTCGCGGCGACGCCGGGCCTCGTCTCGATCGCGCGGATGTTCGAGGCGGCCTCCGGCGTCGACCGCCGCGCGGCGGGTGAGATCTACGTGCGGCTGCGCGTGCCCCACCACACGTACCCGCCGCACTGGGGCACGCCGGGGTCGATCGCGCGCGCGGTGCTGTCGTGCGCGGTGCTCGTGCTCGGCGTGCGCGCGGGGCGTTCGCCGCTGACGCGGTTCGTCGCGCGGTACGCGCTCCTGTCGGCCGCGTTCGCGGGCGTCGGGTTCGCGGTGCTGGCGGCGGGGCGCGTGGACCTGCTGAAGGTCTACTGGTTCCGCTTCCCCGACGCGATGTGGCCGCTCGGCGCGACGCTCGTGGCGGGTGCGCTCGTGTCGGAGCGCGTGCCGGGGCCGCGGGGGCGGGCGCGCGTCGTGGCGGTGGCGGCGTCGTGCCTCGTGTGGGCGACGCTGGTGCCCGCGTTCGCGCGCGACGCGCGCGCGCTCGCGATGTCCTCGCGCGCCGACCCGGTCTACCTGCGGACGATGCCCGCGGGCGTGCGCGGGGCGTTGTTGTGGGTCCGCGACCACGCACCGGCCGACGCGACGGTGCTCGTCGACCCGTTCCTCTCGCGCACGCACCTCGCGACGGAGCGCGCGCAGGTCGTGAGCTTCAAGTGCGTGCCGCAGACCGACCGCGAGATCCTCGCGTGGGCGGCGCGCCTCGGGAACCTCGCCGGCGTCCGCGACCTGCGCGACGACGACGCCACGGGGCTGCGGCGGCTCGCGGCGGAGGCCTACCGCCTTCCGGCGGAGACGGTCGCGCGCGCCGCGCGGGACTTCGGCGCCTCCTTCTACGTCGCGGCCGCGGACCACGCGCTCCCGTACCGCGTCGTGTACGAGGGCGGCGGGTACCGCGTCTACGCGCTCGACGGGCCGTCGGGCGGCTGACGCGCCGCGCGACCGCGCCGTCCGCTCCGGCAGGTTCCGCGTCTCGCGCGGTTCGGCGCCACGATCGAGGCCCGCGGGCTCACGCGCCGTCGGCCGCGAGCGCGGCGCGCCACGCCCCGTCCATCACCGCCCGGACGAACGAACCGGCGGGCGGCGGCGAGGTCTGCTCCGACAGCGCGCGGTGCCAGAGATGGATGCACGCGCTGCGCGGGGTCAGCATCCGGCGGACGGCGCCGGGCCTCGGGTCGAGGAGCGCGTCCGCGTCGCGGAGCCCCACGGGATAGAGGACGTCCTTCGGGACCGCGAGGCCCGTGAGCCCGCGCGACCCGACGTAGTGCGTCAGCGCCCCGGGGCCGGTCGTGCCGAAGCGGAGGTGGGCGATCCCGAAGCCGGGGCGGAAGCGGTAGCCGAGCGCGTACCGCACGCGGTGGCGCCAGCGGGCCCACGGCGGGACGAACCGCGGCGTCTCGAACATCGCGAGGAGGTCCCCGACGAGCGGATGGTCCGCGGGGAGCCGGAGCACGGCGTTGTTGAGCCGACGTTCGTCCTGCCAGCCGAAGAGGCAGGTCGCGTCCGGCAGCGGCGCGAGGCAGAGCACGTCGCAGTCGACCCAGAGCCCGAGGCCCGCCCGCTGGAGCGCGTAGCGGAAGTGGTTCGCGAGCACGGTGAGCGCGCCCGCGGCGCGGTACGGCGCCGCGACGGCCGGCGCGAGCACGTCGGCGGCGGCGCAGACGTCCACGCCCGACGGGATCCCCTCCACCGGGCCGTAGGTCCACAGGCGGACCGCGTACCCGGCCTCGACGAACGACCGCAGGCACGCGCGTTCGATCGGACCGAGCGCCGCTCCGACCCACAGCGAGTTGCACACCGGGAGGGGCACGGGCGGGCGTCTCCGGGGGCCGGCGGGGGCGCGGTCCCGCCTGGCGGCGGCGCGAGGGGCGCGCGCCGTGGCGACGTCGATGCTACCCCCTCGCGCGCTCGGGACCTTGGTACCTTTCACGACCGTTCCCGTCGGAGCCGCGCCTTGCGCCGAGTCCTCGTCGTCACGTCGGTGGTCGTCGTCCTCGTGGTCGCCGCGCTCGGGGTCGGTCCCGCGCGCGCGGGGGACCGCGACAAGCGCGCCCCGCTGCCCACGGCGCGCGTGGACTCGCTGCACAACTTCACGCTCGACGACCTCGACGGCAAGGCCCGTTCGCTCGTGGAGTGGAAGGACGCGAAGGCGATCGTGCTCGCGTGGACCGCCCCGGGGTGCCCGGTGTCGATGGTCTACGCGCCGCGGCTGGCCGCGATCGCGAAGGACCTGGCGCCGCAGGGCGTCCGGTTCGTCGGGATGTCGAGCGACCACGAGATGTCGGTCCCGGAGCTCCGGGCGTTCGTGCGCAAGGCGGGCTGGGAGTTCCCCGTGCTGCGCGACACCACCGGGGCGATCGCGCAGCGGGTCGGCGCGGCGACGACCACCGCGGTGGTGGTGCTCGACGCGAACTGGCGCATCCGCTACGTCGGCGCGGTGGACGACCAGTACGGCGTCGGGGGACGCAAGGCCCAGCCGTCGGCGAACTACCTGCTCGACGCCGTGTCGGCGGTGCTGGGGCTGCGGCCGGTGGCGGTGGAGCGGACGGAGGCGCCGGGCTGCCCGTTGACGTTTGCGCCCGCCGCCGAGGCCCCGGCCGACGCGCCGACGTGGGCCGGCAAGGTCGCGGCGATCGTCCACAAGCGCTGCGTCGCGTGCCACGCGCCGGAGCAGGGCGCGCCGTTCCCGCTGCGGACCTACGACGACGTGAAGTCGCGCACCGCGACGATGCGCGCGGCGGTCGAGGACGGGCGCATGCCCCCGTGGCACGCCGCGGGCGAGAGGGGCACGTGGCTCAACGACCGTCGCCTCGACGTCGAGGAGAAGTCCGCGATCCTCGCGTGGATCGACGCCGGCGCGCCGGCGGGCGACCTCGAGAAGGCGCCGGCCCCGCCGCCGGTGCCGGCGAAGGGGGCGTGGGACATCGGCACGCCCGACGCGGTCTTCGAGTTCCCGGCGGCGCAGGCCGTCCCCGCCGAGGGCGTCGTGCCCTATCGATACGTCGAGCTCAAGACGTCGTTCCCCGAGGACCGTTGGGTGAAGGCGGTCGAGGTGCAGCCGGGCGCGCCGGACGTCGTCCACCACGTGCTGGTGGCGGCGGTCCCGGCGGGCCAGCGGGTGCGGCGTGGCGGCGCGTTCGCCCCCCACCTCGGGTTCTTCGCGGCGATGGTGCCGGGTGCGCGCGGCATCCGCTATCCCGACGGCATGGCGAAGCGCCTCCCCGCGGGCGCCACGCTCCTCTTCCAGATGCACTACACGCCGAACGGGATCGCGCAGGAGGACCGCACGAAGATCGGGATGGTCTTCCAGCAGGAGCCGCCGACGAACGAGGTCTTCACGGCGGGCGCGTTCGCGCTCGACCTGCGGATCCCGCCGGGCGAGGCGAACTACAAGGCCGAGGGCTCCCTGCCGGTCCCGTTCGACGTGCGCGTCCTCGCGTTCATGCCGCACATGCACGTGCGCGGGACGTCGTTCCGCTATGCGTGGCGTTCGGTGAAGGGCGGCCCCGAGACGGTGATCTGCGACGTGCCGAAGTACGACTTCAACTGGCAGACGCCCTACCGTCTCGCGACGC
Organism: Planctomycetia bacterium; assembly: GCA_016795345.1. Taxonomy (GTDB): domain Bacteria; phylum Planctomycetota; class PLA2; order PLA2; family JAEUHO01; genus JAEUHO01. The sequence goes on from JAEUHO010000266.1 coordinate 7,587, forward strand.
CGGTCAAGATCCCGCGCTTCTCGCTCCTCCACTGCACGGCGACCTTCGACAACTCCGCCAACAACCCCTACAACCCCGATCCCACCGCCACCGTCACCTGGGGCGACCAGACCTGGGACGAGATGATGATCGGCTACGTGGACTACGTGAAGGACTAGGCGGCAAGCCGAAGGGCCGCCTTAACCCGCCCCCGAGGGTGCACTATAGTCCTGCGCGTTTCCACGGAGAAGCCATGGGCTCGAGGGACACGACGGTTGCCGAAGCGGACCTCGCCGGGCGAGCCGACGTGCCCGGGACGATCCATTGTGCCGTGACCCCCGAATTCCGGCGCCTCGCGCGCGCGGTCGCGGAACCCGAGACCGCCGACTGGCGTCTCGCCCAGCTGGATCTATACGAACGCGCTCGGCGCGCGCGAGGGCGCGCATCGCGATGAGCACGAGCGCCATCCCCCACCCGGCAGACTTCGCCTTCGAGTTCCGGCGCGTCCGGCGACCGACTGACGTCTGCACGACCTCCGCGTTTCCGGCCCCCTGGGTCGGCGCACTTCACGGCGCCGCCTGCGGGGGTACGTCCCCAGCGGGGACGCGGAGCACGTCTACGAACACCGACGATGCACACCTCGGCGACGCAGGACCTTCGTACCACAACGGGTAGAGGAGACCGGGGGCATGGGGATGGCGCGGACGCTAGTCGCTGCGGTGCTGGTCGCGGTCGGTGCCGCGGCCACCGCTCAGATCTCCGTGTCGATGCACACGGCTGTGACCGCTGCGGTGCCCATGGATGACGCGGACGCGCTGCAGGCCAGCGTGCCGCCGGCCGCGGTGTTGGCCGGCGCGCGCGAGCGGACGGCCCCACACGACGCTCGGAACATCGGCGCCGTAGCCGAGGAGGCCACCACCCCCGGCGGAACGAGACGAACGGAAGCGACGCTGCGCTCGCCACTGCTGCCCACGACGAGTCCCCTAGCCCGCATCATTCACGAACCGGGGGCCTTTTCGGGCGACATGCTCGCGATGAGGTCGCTCGCCTCCTGATCGGGTCGTTGCCGGGCCGAAGTTGCCCTTGCGTAACGCCGGCACCGGCCTCCGCGGCGCGACCTGCC
>JAEUHO010000267.1 GCA_016795345.1 Planctomycetia bacterium
CGGCGGCCTGGCGCGGGCGGTCCGTGAGGTCGAGGCCCAGCGCGACGGCGTCGGCGACGCCGCCCGGGCCCACGCGGACGACCACCTCGGCCTCGTGGTGGATCGTCGTGCCCGCGGGCAGGCGCACGGGGCCGGGCGCCGCCACGAGGGCCTGCCACGGCTTCAGGAAGACGACGACCTCGGGGTCGGCGACCGGGGCGGCGCCCATCTCCTTGTTGTGGGCGGCGTAGTTGCGGCCGATGCAGAAGATGGTGGGCATGGGCGGATTGTGCCGTCCGGGGCCGCCGGTGTCGCGGGTGGTACGCTCCGGCGGTGCGGCGGCGGGCGGGCATCCGGCGCGGGTCCGGGACCGTATCCTCCGTCGAACGCTCCCATGGGCGACCCCACCTCCGACGCCGACCTGCTCCGCGCGATCGCCGCGGGCGACGAGGCCGCGCTCGCGCGCGCCTACGACGCCCACGGCGGCCTCGTGTTCGCGCTCGCGCAGCGGGTGTGCCGGCGCCCCGAGGAGGCCGAAGAGGTCCTGCAGGACGTGTTCTTGACGCTCTGGCGCACCGCCGCCCGTTTCGACGCCGCCCGCGGCAGCCTGGTCGCGTGGCTCGCGACCATGGCCCGCAACCGCGCGATCGACCGGCTGCGCGCGCGCGCGGCGCGGCCGGACGCCGCCGCGGCCGACGTCGAGCCGGTGGCGCCCGCGGCGGCGACGCCGTCGCCCGTGGACGGCGCCGGGCACGCCGAGGACGCGTCGCGCGCCCGTGCGGCGCTGGCCGCGCTCCCGCCCGAGGAGCGGCGCGCGCTCGAGCTCGCCTACTTCGGCGGGCTCTCCCAGACCGAGATCGCCGCCACGACCGGCGAGCCCCTCGGCACCGTGAAGGGCCGCACGCGCAACGCGCTCTCGCGCCTGCGCGGGCTCCTGCCCCGATCGCTCGGAGGTGTCGCATGACGCGCGACGATCTCGTCGAGCGCTTCGCGCTCCACCTGCTCGGCGCCCTCGAGGGCGAGGAGGCCCGCGCGATGGCGGCGCGCGCCGCGGCGCCGTCCGCGGACGACGCCGAGGCCCTCCGCGCCGCGACCGAGCTGGTCGCCACCCTCGGGCGGGCCACCGCGCCCGTCGCCCCGCCGCCCGGCGCGCGGGCCGCGCTGCTGCGTCGCGCCCGGGCCTCGCGTCCGTCCGGCGACGCGGCGGACGCCGCGTCGTCGGGCCCCGCGCTCGACACGCGGCGCGCGCCGGGCGCCGCCGACCCGTCGGGCCGTCCCTCGAAGTGGGGGCTCGTGGGCCTCGCCGCGCTCTTCCTGCTGCTCGCGGGCCTGCAGGTCTTCAACGTGCTCACGCGGAACGCCACGACCCGCGGCCGCGACGACCTGCTCGGCCCGCTGACGGACCCGGACGTCGAGCGCTGGGTGCTCGGCTCGACGGACCCGGCCAACCCGCGGCGCGTCGCCGTCGCGTTCCACGACACGGCGACCCGGCGCATCCTCGTGCGCGGGGCGCACCTGCCCGCGCTCGAGACCGGCCAGGTGTACGTGTTGTGGGCGCTCGATCGCGGCGACGACGGCAAGACCCCGCGCAACCTCACGGCGTTCACGGGCGGCCAGCCCGTCATCGACGCGGTCGTGCCGGACGCGGTGGCGCCGTCGTCGCTGAAGGCGCTCGCGATCAGCATCGAGCGCGACCCGCGGATCGCCGCGCCGACGCGGGTCGTCGCCGCGGGCGGCGCGCCCTGACCGCCCCCCGGGACGGCGCGGGCGTTCCGTTTCGCCCCCGCGCCCGTAGGATCGGTCGCGGCGCGCACGGCGCGCGCCGAGGGTCGTCCACACGTCCATGGGTCGCCTCGCGTACCTGTTCGCCCGCTGTGCCGCCGTCGGCGCCCTGGCGCTCGCGTCCGCCGCGACCGCGCGCGCCGACGGGCTGGCGTTCGAGCCCGCGTCGGTGACGCTGCCCGCGGCGCTCGAGCGCGCGAAGGCCGCCGACGGGCTCGTGCTCGTGGACCTCGTGACGCCGACGTGCCGTTGGTGCAAGGTCCTCGAGCGCGAGACGTTCCCCGACCCGCGGGTGGGGGAGGCCCTCGGCCCGACGCTCTGCCTGCGCGTCGAGGCGGGCTCGCCGGAGGGGGCCGGCCTCGTGCGTCGCTTCGGCGTCCGCGGCTACCCGACGATCCTCTTCCTCGACGGCGACGGCCGCGAGGTGGACCGCGTCGTCGGGTTCCTCGCGGCCGAGCGGTTCGCGGCCGAGGTCGCGCGCATCCGCCGCGGCGAGGGCACGCTCAAGGCGCTGCGGCTCGCCCACGAGGCCGACCCGGCGGCCGCGGGGCCCGCCGTCGCGTACGCGCGCCGCCTCGTGAAGGTGGGCGAGACCGGCGCGGCCCGCGCGCTCCTCGTCGCGGTCGCCGACGCGCCGGCCGGCGGCGGGTCGTCCGGCAGTGGGTCGTCCGGCGGCGGGGCGTCCGGCGTGGGGACGGCGCGGCCCGCGGCGCTCCTCGGGCTCGCGGAGCTCTCCCTGCGGCTCGACGACGACGCGAAGGCCCTCGCGTACGCCGCGCGCGTCACCGACGAGTTCCCCGCGTCGAAGGAGGCCGCCGACGCGTGGCTGCTGCGCGTCCAGGTGCACGCGGGCCAGGGCGAGATCGAGACGGCCCTCGCGGAGGTCGTGAAGGCCCGCGCGGCTGTGCGCGACGACGCCGCCGTCGTCGCGCTCGAGACCACCGCGTTCTGGCTGCACCGCCGCCGCACGGAGACGACGCTCGTCCGCTGGGGCGAACGCGCGCTCGCGGCGGCCGACGCGGACGCGCTCCATCGCGCCGCGCGCGCGGCCCTCGAGGCGCGCCTCGTGCTCGGCACCGCGCTCCGCTGGGCCGAGACCGCGGCCGACCTCTCGGGGCGCGACCCCGAGGTGCTCGCCACGTGGGCCGAACTGCTCGCCGAGACGGGCAACGACGAGCGGGCCCTCGCCGTGGGACGCGAGGCCCTGCGCGGCGTGCGCGACGGCGACGGCCGCACGAAGCTCGAGGCGGTCCTCGCGCGGCTCGCGCGCTGTGCGCCCGCGGGCGACCGGGCCTCGCGGTCCCCCGCGCCGACCTCGACCCCGCCGCCGGCCCCGCCGCCGCCGTCGGACGCGGACCGCGTGCCGGACGCGCCGCCCCCGCCGCCCGCGCCGGCCCCCGCGCCCGCGCCCGAGACGCCGTGCCCCGACCCGCAGCGGTGCGTCGCGTCGCCGGTCCCGTCCGACGTCGTGGCCCGCGCGACGCCCGTGTCCCCGTCCGCGCGGTGCCGATGACCGCGCGGCCGGTCCGCGCCCCGTGGCACTGGAAGGCCTGGTGGTGGCTCCAGTACGCCGTCGTCCGCGGCGCGGCGTTCCTCGTCGAGACGATCCCGCCGACGTTCGCGCAGCAGGCCGCGCGCGCGATCGGGCGCCTCTACTTCCGCCTCGACGGGCCGCGCCGGCGCACCGCCATCGAGAACCTCCGCGTCGCGTTCGGCGACCGCTACGACGACGAGGGGCGGCGGCGGCTCGCGCTCGCGTCGTTCGAGCACGCGTTCGTGCTGCTCGTCGAGATCCTGCTGCGGCGGCGCCTGGTGCCCACGCTGCGCGAGTTCCGCGCCCGCACGCGCATCTTCGGCGACGAGGAGGCCGCGCGCGACGAGGTCCGCGCCGGCCGCGGCGGCTTCCTCTTGACCGCGCACTTCGGCTCGTGGGAGACGGCGGGCACGTACCTCGCCTACGAGCGCGTCCCCTTCACCGGCATCGCGCGGCCCGTCCCGAACCCGTACGTGCAGCGCTTCCTCATGAAGACGCGGCGCGAGGCCTACTCGGTGTTCGAGAAGACCGGCGCCGTCGACCAGAGCCTGAAGGTGATCCGCAAGGGCGGGTGGGTCGCGGTGCTCGGCGACCAGAACGCGGGCCGCCACGGCGTGTTCATCCCGTTCTTCGGCGTGCCCGCGAGCACCTACCCGTTCGTCGCGACGCTGGCGGCGATGTACGACCTCACCGTGTACTTCGGCGCCGCGATCCGCCGCGGCCCCGACTTCCGCTACGACTTCCACCTCCGCAAGTACGAGCCCCCCGCGGGCCTCGACCACGACGGCCGCCGCCTCCACCTCCTCGAGACGTACCACGCGTGGATCGAGGAGATGGTCGCGCTCGCGCCCGAGCAGTACCTGTGGATGCACCGCCGCTGGAAGACCCGGCCCATCGGCGAGGCGCCCGGGCCGCACCTCCCGCAGTACGACCACCGGGGCAAGCCCCCGCGGCGCCCCGCGCCCGTCCGGCGCCGCATCGGCAAGGTCTCCTAGCCCGCATCATTCACGAACCGGGGGCCTTTTCGGGCGACATGCTCGCGATGAGGTCGCTCGCCTCCTGATCGGGTCGTTGCCGGGCCGAAGTTGCCCTTGCGTAACGCCGGCACCGGCCTCCGCGGCGCGACCTGCC
>JAEUHO010000302.1 GCA_016795345.1 Planctomycetia bacterium
GAGGGTGGGGCCGAGGCGGCCCGGGCGGATCACGACGGGCAGGACGCCCGTGAGCGTCGCGCCGGACGCGGTGACGACGACGCGGAGGGCCTCGCCGTCGTCGAGGCGGTGGCGGGCGTACGCGCGGACCCACGCCGGCGAGGCCATGGGGAGGCGCGCGGGGGAGGCCTCGGCGAGGGCGTCCCAGGCGGCGGCCGCGCCGTCCCACTCGGCGTCCGAGGAGAGGACGGCGACGCGGCCGGTGGCGTGGGGCGTGCCCGCGGCGACGGCGGCGCGCGCCGCGCCCTCGAGCACGGGCGGACGGGACGGGGCTTCCGGGGGGCGGTCGGCCATGGGCGCGGAGGGTGCTACGGTCCGAGGGGCGACGATCCGATGGGATCGTACAGAGGCCCCCACCGGGGGGAGGAGGCTCCGTGCATCTTCGTCAGGCCGCGCTCGTGGCTGCAGCGCTTTCCGTCGCCGGCTGTGCCGGGTCGTCCGCGACCCGGTACCGCGGGGGGCCCCCTGCCGCCACGCCGTCCGCCGAGGTCGCGACGCCCGTTCCCGCGGCGCCGCCCGGGGTCGCCGCCGCCCCCGCGCCGTCGGGGCGTCGCGTCGTGCCGGTGCAGTTCCGGTTCGACGTGGGCGACGAGATCGCGACCGGGGTGTGGACCGAGCCCGAGCTCACGTCGCAGCAGCGCCTCCTCGTGGACGGCACGATCTCGCCGCCGTTGCTGAAGCCGCAGCGCGTGATCGGGCTCACGGTGGAGGAGGTGCAGGCGAAGCTGACGCTGGCCTACAAGGAGTACCTGAAGGAGCCCAAGGTCAGCGTGCGCGTCGTCACGATCCACGGCGACCGCGTGTTCGTGCTCGGCGAGGTGCGGACGCCGCAGACGGTGTCGCTCGTGGGCCCGATCACGGTGGTGCAGAGCATCGCGGCCGCGGGCGGGTTCGCGGAGGAGTTCGCGGACAAGGCGAGGGTGCAGGTGCTGCGGGTCGGCGCGGACGGCCGGCCGGCGCCGATCTTCGTCAACACGAAGGCGGTCCTCGCGGGACGCGAGGCGGACCTCCCCTTGCAGCGGGGCGACATCGTCTACGTGCCGGCGAAGGGCGTCACCGAGTTCGCGCGCACGGTCGGGCAGGCGCTCTCGCCGATCACGAGCGCGATCGGCTCGGTCAGCAGCGTCGGCGCGTTGATCATCGCCGCCGACGGCAACTGACCCGCCCCACCGGGGGATCCCGGAACCAACGTCTCCGCCCCCGTCGTCCCGCGGTCGACAGCGAGACAAAGGGCTCCGACCCCGTTGTCTCGGCGTCGACAGCGAGACAGTGGGCTACGACCCTGCTGCTTCGCGTCGACCGGGGGAGCGGCGCGCCGCGGGCGAGCGGGCCTTGCGTCCCGGGAGCACGAGTCGCCGCAGCGCGCTGCGGGCCGCGGGGACGCCGCGCTCGACCGCGAGGCGCAACCAGCGCGCGGCCACGCGGCGGTTGCGACGCACGCCCTCGCCGTCGCGGTGGCAGAGGCCGAGGCAATACGTCGCCCACGGATCGCCGGCTTCGGCGCCCGCGCGGTACAGCCGCGCGGCGAAGGCGTGGTCCTGCGTCACGCCCTGGCCGTCGTGGTACGCGACGCCGAGCTCGCCGAGGGCCTCCGGATCACCCATGGCGGCCGCGCGCCGCAGCCACGGGACGGCCCGCGTGGGACTCGGCGGGCCGAGCTCGCCCTCGCAGTACATCGCGGCGAGGCACGCCGCGCCCTGCGCGTTGTCGAAGACCTCGGCCGCGCGGCGGAACCAACGGGCCGCGGTGCGGGGCGAGCGGGGGACGCCGTGGCCCCGGTGGTAGCAGCGGCCGAGGTTGGCCGTTGCGGAGGGGCAGCCGTGCGCCGCGGCGAGCCGGTACCAGCGGACGGCCTCGCGGTCGTCGCGACGGACGCCGTCGCCCTCGTGGAGCCGCACGCCGAGGTTCGTGCGGTCATCGAAGTTGCCGAGCTCCGCGGCGCGCCGGAGCCACGCCACGGCCTCGCGCCGCCGTCGGTCACCCCTGGGCGCCCCGTCGGTGAGGAGGCGGGCCAGGAGTGCCATGCCGCCCGCGTCCCCGGCGTCGGCGGCGACGCGGGCCCACCGTCGCGCGGCCGCGAGGTCCTTGCGGACGAAACCGCCGTACCGGTGGCCACACGCGAGGCGGTGGGCCGCGGCGGCGTGGCCCAGCCTCGCGGCGCGGCGGAGCCAGGTCGCACAACGGCGAGGCCCGGCCGCTGGTTCGCCGTCCTCGAGCTGCGCGGCGATCCAGTACGCCGTGGGGTCGCCGGACCGCGTGGCCCGTGCGGCCCATGCGGCCGCGTCGTCGAAGTCCACGTCGGCCGCGGGTTCGTGAACGAGGAGCGCGAGGGCGAGCGCGGCCTCGTCCGACCCCGCGCCGGCGGCGGCCTCGAAGGCGTCGGTCGCACGCGGGATGGCGGAGGGTCCCTCGCGACCGAACCACCGCGCGTAGCCGAGGGTCAGGTTCGCCTCGGCCTCGCCGCGGGCCGCGCGGTCGCGCCAGGTCGCGGGGGCGGCGTCGAATCGGCGGAGGTGGGGCTCGGCGCGCGCGACCAACGCGTCGAGGGCCAGTGCGTCGTCCGCGCGCATCCCGACGACGAGCGCGACGCGGAGCCACCGCCGCACCGTCGCGAGGGCGTCCCCACGATGCACGTGGACGCGCGCGAGCTCGAGGGCGGCCCCCGCGCTGCCGGCGCGGGCGGCGCGGCGCAGGCCGGCGTCGCGCCGCGGGCCCGCGGGGTGGACGTACGCGGCGGTATGGAGCGCGGCGGGATGGCGCGTGCGGGCCGCGCGGCGGAGGAGCGCGCCGAAGCGTCGGGCACGGCCCGGGTGCTCCCAGGCCACGTCATCGACGAGGGCGAGCTGCGCGGCGAGGAGCGTGCGCGCGGCCCCGCGTCGGGCGCGTCGGG
>JAEUHO010000459.1 GCA_016795345.1 Planctomycetia bacterium
ACGTGCGCGCCGACGAGCAAGACCGTCGCCGACATCGTCGAGGAGAACTGGCTGCAGGTGTCCTTCCGCGTCAAGGCCGGTCAGGCGGTCGAGCGGATCGACACCCGGCTGGTCCTCGACATCAAGCGCACGGCCGAGGACGCCCAGACCACGGCGTACCGGGCGGCCGTCTCGGAGCTCGAGAGCGGCAGCGCCGACGCGGCCCGCGCCGGGTTCGCGTCGGTCGCCGGCGGCGGCCGGACGATCGACCCGGGCCCCGGCAAGGCCGACTACAAGCCCTTCCCGGCCGAGGCGGGCCGGGCCAAGTGGTACGTCGGCTACGCCATCTACCACTACGCGCTCGCGTCCTATCGCGAGGGCGTGGCGAAGGGCGAGAAGCAGCTCCTCGAGGACGCGCTGCGCGCGCTCGACGCGGACAGCGGCGAGGAGAAGGGCTATCTCGCGCGCTACAAGGAGGGCAAGAACCGCTGGTACGCGGACGCGCTGCTCCTCAAGGCGCAGATCCTGCTCGCGCTCGACCGGGCCGACCAGGCCGCCGCGGCGTTCGACGCCCTCTACCAGAAGGCCATCACGTCGCCCATCGGCGCGAAGTTCGCCTACGAGGCCAAGCTCGGGCCCGGTCGCGTCGCGGAGGCCAAGAAGGACCTCAACGCCGCCGAGGCGGCGTACGAGGCGGCGACGGCGGCCGTGCAGTCGCTCCTCGAGCAGGCGGCGGACGCGTGCACCCGCCGCGACTTCGGCCGCTTCTACAACGAGGCGCGCATGGAGAAGGCCCGCGTCATGCGCGAGGCGGCGGAGAAGGACGGCTCGGCCGCCGCGTTCGGCCGCCTCCGCGCGTTCCTCCAGCAGGGCACGCCCGAGGCGCTCCGCGCGAAGCTCGCGGGCAAGCCGCCCGAGCTCGTGGACGCCGTCATGGCCGGCGCGCTCGCGCCGACCGTGCAGGCCGTCGCGCAGAACGGCATCGGCCTCGCGTTCCTGGCGGAGAAGAAGTACGCCGAGGCGGTGTTCGCGTTCACGCAGGTGCGCGTGAAGTACTTCTCGGTCGCCGCCGAGGTGCCGCGCGCGCTCTACTACCTCGCCAAGGCCGCCGACGCGGCCGCCGGCGCGGCCGCCAAGCCGGAGGCCAAGACGCTGTACCAGGCCCAGGCCAAGGGCGCCCGCGACGAGCTCCAGAAGGACTGGCGCGGGTCGTCCTGGGCCACCAAGGCCCCGTGACGGCACCCTGACCCGCTGATCCCCCCCTCCTGCCCGGGAGGGTGGGCCGGGAGGGTGGGCGAAAGGCCCCACCCGCTCGGGTTCCCCTCCGTAGCCTTCCCCCGGATCTGGAATTCGGGTCCGCGGTTCGGTACCTTCCCCCCCTTCGTCGCACCCCCACCTACGTCCTCGCTCCCGAGGTTCGAGTCCCGCAAGGAGAGTCCATGCGTACGCGCACGTTCGGCTGGCTGGCACTTCTGTTCGTCGTCGCCTTCATCTCGGTCGCGGGCTCCGCGTTCGCGGCGGACGCCGCCCCGGTCGCCGACCTCGCGTCCGGCTCGCTCACGATGGAGGACATCCTCCGCGACGGCGGCACGGTCGGCTGGATCATCATCGTCCTGTCCGTGGCGACGGTCGCCCTGATCATCGAGTGCGGCGTCAATATCCGCCGCGACAAGATCTGCCGCCCCGAGCTCATCGACGAGATCGAGGCCCTCCTCGAGGAGGACGAGGTGCAGGAGGCGCTCGAGCTCTGCGAGTCCGAGCCGAACTTCTTCACGAACATGATGGCGGCCGGCCTCTCCCGCGCGAACTTCGGCTACGACGACATCAAGTCGTCGATCGAGAACCGCGGCGCGGTCGAGGTCACGAAGATGCAGCAGAAGGTCGGCTGGATCCTCTGGCTGTCGAACATCGGCCCCCTCCTCGGCCTGTTCGGCACCGTGGTGGGCATGATCGTGGCGTTCAAGACGATCAAGGCCCTCGGCGCGGCGGTGACGCCGACCGACCTCGCGACCGGTATCTCGGCCGCTCTCGTGACGACCTTCGACGGCCTGGTGGTCTCGATGCCCGCGGTCACGGCCTACCAGTACTTCCGTGACAAGGTCACGAAGATCGCCATCGACCTCGGCGGCGTCGCCGAGGACATGATCCAGCGCTTCCGGAAGTAGCCCAGGCTGCTTCCAGGAAGTTTCCGGGACGATCTCCCGGGAGGCCCGCCCCGTCCGCCCGTCGGGCCTCCCGGAGACTGCGAAAGGGACCCCATGCCCATCAAGATGCCCACGACCGACGAGGGCAAGCTGAACATGACGCCGATGATCGACATCGTGTTCAACCTCGTCACGTTCTTCATGCTCACGCTCGACATGTCGCGCAAGGAGCTGGCCGCCCTCGACCTCCCCCGGGCCAACAAGGGGATCGAGGACAAGCAGCCCCCCCAGCCGAAGACCGAGGAAGAGAAGCTCGAGAACACGCGCTACGTCATCAACCTGCTGGCCAACGGCAACATCATGCTGAAGGGCCAGGAGTACCCGCTCCTCACGATCGAGACGCCCCAGGGCAAGCGCAACGCGACGCCCCAGGAACAGCACGCGTCGCTCGAGAAGCTGAAGGCGCAGCTGCGCGAGCTGACCCGCAACCCCGCGCTCCGGGACTCCCAGGGCGCCAGCAAGGTGATGGTGCTCGTCCGCGGCGACCGCACGACCAAGTGGAAGTACGTCCAGTGGGTCATGCAGATCTGCGCCGAGCAGAAGATCTGGAAGATCCACTTCGGCGTCGAAGGTCCCCCGAAGGAGTGACGCGCCCCCCCGCGCGCTAGGAGACCCCACATGCCGCTCAAGATCGAGAAGATGGCCGAGTCCGAGCTGAACATGACGCCGATGATCGACATCGTGTTCCAGCTCATCCTGTTCTTCCTCTTCAACCTGCGGTTCAAGTCGATGGACTACCGCATCGAGAGCGCGCTCCCGAAGGACCGCGGCATCGAGGCGACGCCGCAGATGGTCGAGCCGATCCCGTCGATCAAGGTCCTCCTGTTCCGGCTCAACCCGGACAGCGAGAAGGAGGCCCGGACCAAGATCAAGATCGGGACCGTCCACGAGGAGATCCTGCCCCCGTACAACTACACCGGGGACCGGAAGAACGACATGGCGCTCGAGAAGGAGCGGGATGCCAAGTTCGCGGCGCTCTCCGCCGTGATCAAGCGCATCCGCGCCGACAAGCCCGAGTTCAAGGGCGAGATCGACACGCCGCCGCCGTCGGGCCTCCAGGTCCCGCACGCGGACGTGATCCGGATCCTCGATGCGTTCCTCGACGCGGGGATCACGGAGGTGAACTTCGTGGGAGCGCCGTCGCCCATGCCGCGTGGGCAGGGTGCGCCTCGCTGAATCGGAAGGCGTGATCTGGTTCGCGACGGGCCCGGCGATTCCGATCGCCGGGCCCGTTCTACTTCCGGCCCACGGGGCATGGGCGACGAGTTGGCCTCGCCGCGCAGTTCGGCCGAGCTCGAAGCAGGGCCCGTCCAGGATCGAGCCGCGCGGTGCATCGCGCGAACGACGCCCTTCGATCGGGAGCGGCGCGCGGCTCGGCCGTGCGCGGCGGGAATCGTAAGGGGGACGGAACCGGTGCAGATTGCGGACCCCTACCACGCCCATGCCGCGTGGGCAGGGGACGCCTCACGCGTCGCCAGGATGCGAGCGGAACGTGACGGGCCCGGCGATTTCGATCGCCGGGCCCGTTCTGCTTCCTGCCCACGCGGCATGGGCGACGAGTTGGCCTCGCCGCGCAGTTCGGCCGAGCTCGGAGCAAGGCCCGTCCATGATCGAGCCGCGCGTCGCATCGGACCCACGACGCCCTTTGCTCGGAAACGGCGCGCGGCTCGGCCGTGCGCGGCGGGAATCGTTGCGGGGACGGAACCGGAGCAGACGGCGGAGTCGGACCACGCCCATGCCGCGTGGGCAGGGGACGCCTCACGCGTCGCAGAATGCGAGCGGAACGTGACGGGCCCGGCGATTTCGGTCGATCGATCGAGGACCGGGGTGAACCGCGCGTAGGAGATCGCGGATGTCGCTCGAAGAGGCGCTCCCCGTGACCACGCCGTGAACAGAGGCACGTACAAGGACCCCGTGAACGCCCTGAGGTCCATGGCCCGCGCCGCCGCCACGCTCGCGCTCGTCGCCGCGCTCGGCAGCGGCGCCGGCTGCGGGGACCCGAAACCCCCGCCCGCCGTGCGGACCCTCGTCCTCGTCACCGTCGACACCCTGCGCCGCGACCACGTCTCGGCCTACGTGCCCGCCGGCGGCACCGTCCACGTCGCCACGCCCGCCATCGACGCCCTCGCCCGGACCGGCGTGCGGTTCGACGACGCCCGCACCCCCACGCCGCTCACCCTCCCCGCCCACACGACCATGTTGTCCGCCCGCGCGCCCGGAGCGCACGGCGTCCGCAGCAACTCCGCGTCCCGCATCCCCCCCCGCGCGGCGCGCCGCTGGCCCCTCCTCGCCGAGACCCTCGCCGACGCCGGCTGGTGCTGCGGCGCGTTCACGTCCGCCGGCCCCCTCGTGACCCGCTACGGCCTCGACGCCGGCTTCGACACCTACGACGACGGCGCCCTCGACGACTTCTCCGGCGGCGGCTTCGCCGAACGCCCCGGCCTCCAGACCGTCGAGCGCGCGCTCGCGTGGCTCGCCGCGCTCCCCCGCGAACGCCGCGTGTTCCTCTGGGTCCACGTGTTCGAGCCCCACCAGCCCTACCGGCCCGACTACCGCACCGACGTCACCCAGGCCGACGCCGTCGTCGGCACCCTCGTCGCCGGCCTCGCCGCCGCCCGCGGCCCCGACGCCGCCGTCCTCCTCACCTCCGACCACGGCGAGGCGCTCGGCGAGCTCGGCGAACCCTCCCACGGCCTCCTCCTCGCCGAGTCGGTCCTCCGGGTCCCGTTCCTCCTCGTCGCGCCCGGCCTCGCGCCCGGCGTCCGCTCCGACCCCGTCGACCTCGCCGACGTCGCCCCGACCCTCGCCCGCCTCGCCGGCACGACGTTCCCCACCCCCGAAGGCCCGCTCGCGGGCCGGGACCTCCTCGCCGGTCCGGCCCCCGCCGACCGTCCCCGGGTCGCCGAAGGCCTCCACGCCTTCCACCAGTACCGCTGGGCCCAGCTGACCTGCGCCGTCGTCGGCAGACACAAGCTCGAGGACCGCGGCGACGCGCCCGGTCGGCGCGTCCTGTTCCGCCTCTCCGACACCCCCCCGGGCCAGGACGCCGGCGTCGCCGCCGAGTCGGCCCCCGAGGCCGAGGCCCCCGCCGCCGCGCTGCGCGCCTACCGCCGGGCCGAGTCCGGCGCCCCCGACCGCGGCGCCGCCGGCGCGGGCGGCTACGGCGCCGGCGGCGCCGTCGGCCCCCTCGAGGACCCCGCCGCCAACGGCCGCCGCCTCGACCCCTACGCCGTCGTCACCGACGCCGGCCGCCTCGACCGCGCCGCCGCGGCGGTCCTCGCGCAACCGGTCACCGCCGAACGCGTCCGCGCCGCCCTCCGCGACCTCGACACCCTCGAGGCCCGCGACCCCACCAACCCCGCGATCGCCTTCTGGCGCGGCCGCGCCCTCCGCACCCTCGCCAAGACGCCCGCCGACCACGCCGCCGCCCGCGCGACGTTCCTCGCCGCGCTCGACCGCGGGCGGGCCGACGCCGACACCCTGCTGCTGGCGGGGCGCTCGGCCCTCGCCGAAGGCGACGCGCCCGGCACCCTCGCCCTCCTCTCCGCCTGGCACGACCGGATCCCGCCCGACGCCCGCCTCGCCGACCTCGAGGCGGACGCGGCCGGCCGCGTCGGCGACACCCCGCGCCGCGAGGCCGCGACCGCACGCGCCGCCGCCCTCCGCAAGGCGCCGGCCGCCCAGGCCCCCCCCGGAGGGTGCCGATGACGACCCCTCTTCCGGACCGCGAGGCCCGGCCGCCGGCCGACCCGCGGAGCCGCGGCAGCGCAGCCCCGGCGCACCGCATGCCCACCGCGCGAGGGACCTTCGCCCGCGTCGCCTCTTTTCCCTTGCGCCGGGGGGGTGGTGTCCGGTACAGAATCCCCGCTCCTGCCACGGGTTATGACACGGCCGTTACCCGCGCCGTGTTCGCTTTGTCCCGCGGTTCGGAGTCGTTCGGTTTCGGTTGTGTCGCAGGTCGCCGGTCTCGCGCTCGGGCAGGGCGCTCGCCGAAGAAGTCCGGGCTCCCCCGGATTCCGGGAACCCCGGATTCCGAAGGCCTGGGACGCGATGCCGCCGAGGCCGCACGGTTCGGGTTCGAGGTCGCGCCCGTGCGGCGGCAGGAACGCGAGTTCTTGCCGGCACACGGGCAACGACGGGAGTTCCAGCACTCGCCGGAGTTCCTGCAGGAGTACGTGGTTGGGACGTGTTGCGGCTCGGGCGACCACGGCGGTTCGCACCCCCGCAGCACGTAGGGTTGGCCGTTCCGCGCTGCTGTCCCGAGACGTCGGGGCGGAGCGCATCGGAGACAGATCTCCCATGCAGAGGTCCTCGACGCAGCGGAATGTGGGTTGGGTGAACGTGGCCTCCGTCGTCGCGCTCGCCGCGACGCTCGCGGTGGCCGGCGGTTGCCGTGGCGAGCGCCTCGCGCGCTCGAGCGCGCCGCGTGGCGACGTCGTGGCGGCGTTCGTGCCGCTCCCGATGCCGATCGCGCGCGCCGACGAGCCGGCGCCCCCGCCGCCGCCGGAACCCGCGGCGCCGGCCCCCGAGACGCCGCCGGCCCCGGATGCCCCGCCGGCCCCGGAGGCCCCGCCGGCTCCGGAAGCCGCGCCCGCGCCGGCTCCCGCGCCCGCGCCCGCCGTGTCGCCCGAGGACGCCGCGAAGGCCTACGCCGACGAGCTCGCGCGCCGCGCCGCGATGGAGCGCCAGAAGTCGGAGTTCCTCGTCCGCAGCCACATCGAGGCGGGCCGCGCCAACCAGGCGGCCTTCCGCTACGAGGACGCCGAGCGCGACTACCTCAAGGCGCTCGAGCTCGCGCCGACGAACGCCGAGGCGGCCCGCGAGCTCGCCCTCGTCCGCCAGCTGCTCGGCCGCCGCGACGCCGGCGCCACGGGCACGCTCGAGGACCTGACGCGCAAGCAGCAGGTGCGGATCGACGAGCAGAAGACGACGGCGCAGAAGTACGCGCAGCTCGGCCGCAACGCCCTCGCGAAGGGCGAGTACGACGCCGCGATCGAGAACCTCGAGAACGCGCTGAACATCATCAACGCGTCGCCGTACCCGATCGACTGGCGCGACCTCCGTCCCGCGGCCGAGCGCGACCTCGCCCGCGCCCGCAAGGGCCGCGAGGACACCGCGAAGGCCGACCGCCGCGCGGCGACCGAGGAGGCCATGGGCGCCATGGCCGCCGAGGAGGAGAAGCGCCTCCTCGACGAGCAGCAGAAGCTCGAGTCGCTGATGTTCTCGGCGATCGACCACTTCGACCGCGACGAGTTCGACGAGGCCATCAACCAGGCCGAGGCCGTGCTGCTCGCGCAGCCCGACAACATGAAGGCCCGGGAGCTGGTCGAGGCCGCGATGGCCGCCCGCCACGAGAAGGTGAGCCGCGAGCACTCCAAGAAGGAGAAGCGCGCGTTCATCGAGTGGCGCGACGACATGGAGGGCACGCGCAACCTCCAGCACAAGATCCTGATGTGGCCCAGCCAGTCGTTCTGGGACAAGATCACGCGCGCCCGCGCCGGTCAGCGCTCGTCGTTCAACGCGGCGAAGGCCGACCCGGACGCCGCGCGCCTCGCCGCCAAGCTGAAGACGACGAACGTCAGCCTCGCGGTGGACGGCCGCCCGTTCAAGGAGGTCGTGCAGACCCTCCAGATCCAGACGGGCATCAACCTCGTCATCGACTCGCGCATCGCCGACGTCGCCGACTCGAACGTGACGCCGATCAACGTCGAGCAGATCCCCCTCCAGCAGGTCCTCGACATGCTGAAGGCGACGGGCGAGAACGTCGTCTGGACCGTCCGCGGCAACATGGTCATCTTCACCAAGAAGGACCTGGTGAAGTACGACCTCGTGCTCAAGACGCACAGCGTCGCCGACCTCACCCAGGGCCTCACGGAGTTCCGTCCGCCCAAGATCGACCTCGTCATGAGCGACCAGGTCAACGACGAGGAGAACCCCCTCTTCGGCGGCGAGGGCGAGGAGACCGTCAAGCCCTTCGGCGGCGCGGCCGAGCTCATCGACCTGATCAAGGCGGCCGTCGGCGCCCCGGGCACCTGGGACATCGAGGGCAACGCGATCAGCAACCAGGGCGATGCCGCGATCATCGTCAAGCACACCGAGGAGATCCAGGAGCAGGTCGCGAAGTTCCTCGACGACCTGCGGGCCTTCTCGGGCATCGTCGTCACGGTCGACACGCGCTTCCTGACGGTGTCCGACAACTTCCTGCGCGACATCGGCGTGGACTTCCGCGGCCTCGGCGGCCAGACGCCGGGCTCGCTGGTCAACCTCGACGACGTGACGAACGGCCTCGAGAACAAGGCGTCGGCCGGCCGTGACAACGGCGGCCCGGGCCTCCCCGCCGGCGCCGCGCTCAACCCGTCGGCCGGTGCGTACTTCAACGACGGCGCCGACGGCGACTTCCGCGGCCGTACGGAGCAGATCTTCGAGCGTCCGCTCGGGTCGGTGCTCTCGAGCCTCGGTGGCGCGTCGCTCGGCCTCGCGTACCTCGACGACCTGCAGCTGAACGCCATCCTGAAGGCGGTCGAGAAGACCCAGGCCGGCCGCACGCTGACGGCGCCGACGATCACCGTCTACAACACGCAGCGCGCGAACCTGACGGTCGTCAACCAGCTCTCCTACATCCAGGACTTCGACGTCGAGGTCGCCCAGACGTCGTTCATCGCCGACCCGATCATCGGCGTCATCCAGGACGGCCTGACGCTCGACGTCCGGCCCACGGTGAGCAACGACCGCAAGTACATCACCCTCGAGCTGCAGCCGACTGTCGCCAAGCTGGTCGAGCCGATCCCGACGTTCTCGACGACCCTCGCGTCGTCGTTCTCGCCGGTCATCATCCAGCTGCCCGAGCTCAAGATGCAGAAGGCCCGCACCACGGTGCGCATCCCGGACGGCGGGAGCATCGTGATCGGCGGCCTCAAGAACATCAACACGGTCGACCGGCAGAGCGAGATCCCGGTGCTCGGGAAGATCCCCGTGCTCGGCTTCCTCTTCAGCCGCAAGGGCCGTAGCGACGAGCTCAGCAACCTGATGATCATCGTCCGCGCCCGCGTGACGGATCTCCAGGAGCAGGAGGCGATGCTCCGCGGCCGCTAGGCCCCCGAGTTCGCTCCGTCCCCCGCCGCGGGCCCGGCTGTTCCGACAGCCGGGCCCGCGGTCTTTTCCCACCCCTCGATCGGCGCGAGCGGCGGTCGAGGCTCCGGGACGCGAGGCCCGCCCGCCTTCGGGCCCGGCCGCCCGGACGTCCTCGCCCCCGAAGGCGGCTCGCGACCCCCATGGCGGCCGGCATGGCTTCCGGCATGACGGCCTGCGTGCCCGCCAGCGTGCCCGCCCGCATCACTGCCCGCGCGCCTAGCCCGGTCCATTCACGAGGGATGAGCCGCGACAGGGGCTGAACGATGCCCATCGGCCGGTGGGGGCCGATGGATGCGACCCAGGCGCGGCGCGGAGGCGACGACAGCGTGTTCTTGCACCACGCCGAGGAGCCTCCGCGACGTGGCGCACGCGTTTGTGCCCGCCGGTGGCCTGCGATACGCCCGGGTCGCAGCCGCGGCCCCCACCTCGTCCCCTCG
The DNA here is from genome assembly GCA_016795345.1 of Planctomycetia bacterium. Taxonomy (GTDB): domain Bacteria; phylum Planctomycetota; class PLA2; order PLA2; family JAEUHO01; genus JAEUHO01. The sequence continues at coordinate 9,752 of JAEUHO010000459.1, forward strand.
TGCATGGGCCGGGCTAGCCCGGCGTCTCGTCGCCCCGCTCGAGGGCGGGGAGGTCGCGTTCCCTCGGTGCTCGGGCGCCTGGCGGAAGGCCCCCTGGGCGGGCGGGCCGAGCGGGCCCGTGCGTCGCGGGCGTCCGCGAAGGCCCGACGGCCGGCGCGCGGTCCCCGCACCGCCGACGGCGGGGCAGCCGGTCGCGCGGGCCACCGGCCCCGGCGCCGTCTCGGGCGGTCGGTCACGCGGCAGCCTCGCACCGCCGGCCGCAGGGCAGCGGGCCTCGCGTTGGCGGAGCCCGGACCGCCCCCGTGGGGCCGAGACGCACCCGTCGGGAGCGCCTGTCGGGACGCGCGGGGATCGCCACTCACCCGAACTCGCGCGGCGGTGGGCTGGACGGCGCCCCAACGTCCGAGAATGCGGATGCTTATCGGACGCACGGCCGCCGGGGCCGCTCCCCGTAGGATGTGCGGATGCCCTCGGCGCCCCTTCTCGACGTGATCGTCTTCGACATCGACGACACGCTGTACAGCACCACCGCGTTCGCCATCGATGCGCGCCGCAACGCGATCCAGGCGATGATCACCCACGGGCTGGACGTGCCCGAGGACGAGGCCATCCGCGAGCTGACCGAGGTGGTCGCGGAGTTCACCTCGAACTACGACGAGCATCTCGACCGCCTGCTCGACCGGCTCGGCCCGAGTCGTTGGGGTGGGCGGAACCCGGCGGTGCTGATCGCCGCGGGGGTGGTCGCCTACCACCAGACCAAGGAGCGCCAGCTCCGCCCCCTCCCGGACGCGGTCGTGTTGCTCCGGTCGCTGCACCAGGCCCACGTCCGCGTCGGGGTCCTGAGCGCCGGCCTGCGGGTCAAGCAGGCCGAGAAGCTGGTGCGGCTCGGGGTGCTGCCGTGGATCGACCCCGGCGCGATCTTCTTCTCGGACCAGCTCGGGGTCAGCAAGCCGAACCCGAAGATCTACGCCAAGACGTGCGACGCGCTGAAGGTGCCGCCCTCCCGCGTCTTGTACGTCGGCGACCGCCCGGCCACCGACGTCACGCCCGCGCGGGCCGCGGGCCTCAAGACCGTCCACTACCGCGGGGCGCACGGGCGCTACTCCGACACCCCCGCCACGCCGCCGGCGGACCACGAGGTCGAGCTCCTGACCGACCTCAAGCCGATCCTGCGGACGGTCTACGGGCTGCCCGTCTGACCGACCGTCGGGACCGACCGTCGGGACCGCCGGATCACCACGCGCGAGCCCCACGGTTGCGCAGCCCCCCCCGCGACCGCGCAGGGGCCCCCACGGCCGCGCCCAGGGCACCTGCCGCGCGGTTTCGGCGGCCCGGCGCACCCGTGGACCCCGAGCGCCGCGAAGGCCCCGCGCGGCCCGCCAGGCGTCGGCGCGTCGTCGCGCGCGACCGGGCGGTCAGATCGCGGCGATGGCAGCGATCTCGACCTTGGCGTCCTTCGGCAGGCGGGCGGCCTGGACGGTCACGCGGGCGGGCGGGTTCGCCGTGAAGAAGCGGCCGTAGGCCTCGTTCACCGCGCCGAAGTCGGCGAGGTCGGCGAGGAAGACGTCGCAGCGCAGGACGCGGTCGAGGCCGCTGCCGGCGGCCACGAGCACCGCCTCGAGATTCTTCAGCACGCGCTCCGTCTCGAGCGAGACGTTGCCGGCGCCGACCATGGCGCCGGTGGCCGGGTCGAGGGCGATCTGGCCGGCGGTGAAGACGAAGCCGCCCGCGACGACGGCCTGGCTGTACGGGCCGATGGCCTTCGGGGCGGACGCGGTGGCGACGATGCGGCGGTCGTGGGACACGGGGAGCCTCCGGGCCCCGAGCCTACGCCGGGACGGCGGGGATACGAACCCTCCGCCCGCCCGCTCGCGGGCCCCGCGGGCCCGCCCGGCGTCAGCGCGCCGGCGCGCCCGCCGAGGCCGCGAACGCCGGGTCCGCGAGGAAACAGGCCGCCCACTGCCCGGGACGGTGCTCGACCAGGGCCGGGGCCTCGACGGCGCAATGCGCGACCGCCTTGCGGCAGCGCGAGCGGAACGGGCAGCCCACGATCGTCGCCGACGGGCTGGGGATCTCGCCGTCGAGCGGGATGCGGGTGCGCTTCGCCTCGACCTCGGGGTCCGGGACGGGCACGGCGGAGAGCAGCGCCTCGGTGTACGGGTGGAGCGGCTCCGCGAACAGGCGCTCGCTCGGGGCGATCTCGACGATCCGGCCGAGGTACATGACCGCGATCCGGTCGGAGACGTGGCGGACGACGCCGAGGTTGTGCGCGATGAAGAGGTACGTCAGGCCCAGCTTGCGGCGGAGGTCCTCGAGGAGGTTGAGGACCTGCGCCTGGACCGAGACGTCGAGGGCCGACACCGGCTCGTCGAGGAGGACCACGGCGGGCTCGAGCGCGAGCGCGCGCGCGAGGCCGATGCGCTGGCGCTGGCCGCCGGAGAACTCGTGCGGGTACCGCCGGCGCATGGCGGGGTCGAGGCCCACCGTCTCGAAGAGGCGGCACACGGCGGCGTCGAGGGCCGCGCGGCCGTCGACGCGCTGGTGGACCACGAGCGGCTCGCCGACGATGGAGCCGGCGGTCATGCGCGGGTTGAGGCTGGCGTAGGGGTCCTGGAAGACCATCTGCAGCCGCGGGCGCAGCGCCTTCAGGGTGCCGCGGTCCGCGAGGTCCTTGCCGTCGAGCCGCACGTGCCCCGCGGTCATCGGCACCAGCCCCACGATCGCGCGGGCGGTCGTGCTCTTGCCCGAGCCCGACTCCCCGACGAGGCCCAGCGTCTCGCCGCGGTAGACCGCGAACGAGACGCCGTCGACGGCCTTCACCGGGCCGGCGGCGCCGGGGAAGTGGACCTTGAGGCCCTCGACGACGAGCAGCGGGCCCTGCGTGGCGGAGCTCACCGGACCTCCTCCGCGGGGACCACGCACCGGCGGGCGCGCCCGTCGGCCACCACGAGCGGCGGCACGCCGCGCCGGCACGCGTCGCGCACGAACGCGCAGCGGGGCGCGAACGGGCAGGCGTCGAACGGCTTGTCGAGGCGCGGCGGGATGCCCTCGATGTGCGCGAGGCGGCTGTGCGCGGCGCCCGCGACCCGCGGGACGCTCCGCAGCAGGCCGAGCGTGTACGGGTGCGTCGGGCGCGCGAACAGGTCGCGCGTCGGCGCCTCCTCGACCACGCGGCCCGCGTACATCACGAGGATCCGGTCGGCGACGCCCGCCACGACGCCGAGGTCGTGGGTCACGAGCACCACCGCCATGCCGCGCTCGCGGCGGAGGTCCGCGAGGAGGTCGAGGATCTGCGCCTGGATGGTGACGTCGAGCGCCGTCGTCGGCTCGTCCGCGATCAGCACGGCCGGGTCGCACAGCAGCGCCATGGCGATCATGACGCGCTGGCGCATGCCGCCCGAGAACTCGTGCGGGTACGAGCGGATGCGGCGGCCGGCGTCGCTGATGCCGACGCGCGTGAGGAGGTCCACGGCGCGCTCGACCGCCTGCGGCCGCGTCAACCCGAGGTGCAGCACCCCCACCTCGGCGAGCTGCTCCTCGACCGTGAGGTACGGGTTCAGGCTCGTCATCGGGTCCTGGAAGATCATCGCGATGCGGTTGCCGCGCATGGTGCGCAGCTCGCGCTCGGGCAGGCCGACGAGCTCGCGGCCGTCGAACCGCACGCTGCCGCGGGCGATGCGGCCCGCGGGCTTGGGCAGCAGGCCGAGCACGGCGAGGTTCGTCACGCTCTTGCCGCAGCCCGACTCGCCGACGATCCCGAGCACCTCGCCGCGCTGCAGGGCGAACGACACGCCGTCGACCGCGCGGACGACGCCGTCGTCGGTCCGGAACTCGACGGCGAGGTCGTCGACGGCCAGCACGGGGCCGGCCCGCGGGGTCGGGGAGGTCATCGACGGGTCCTCGGGTCGAGGGCGTCGCGCAGGCCGTCGCCGAGGAAGTTGAGCGAGAGGAGCGTGAGGGCGAGGGCGCCGCTCGGGAAGGCGAGCAGCCACCAGTCCATCTTCACGGGGTTGATGCCCTGGACCCCCTCGGCGACCAGCACGCCCCAGGAGAGCGACTTGCCGAGGCCGAGGTAGGAAAGGAACGACTCGAGGAGGATCACCGCGGGCACGGTCAGGGTGCCGTACACGACGATGGGCCCCATGCAGTTCGGCAGCACGTGCCGGAAGAGGATGCGCGCGTGGCTGGCGCCCGTGACGCGCGCGGCGAGCACGTACTCGCGCTCGCGGAGCGTCAGCACCTGGCCGCGCACGATGCGCGCCATCGTGAGCCACTGCACGGCCGCGAGGGCCACGAAGATCGGGAGGTTGCTGCCCCGGTCCTCGTCGTCGAACTGCAGCATGATGAGGACGACGAGGAACATGTACGGGATGCCGTACAGGAAGTCGACGACCCGCATCATGACCTCGTCCACCCAGCCGCCGAAGTAGCCGGAGACGGCGCCGTAGACCGCGCCGATCACGACCACGACGACCGCGCCGATCAACCCGACGAGCAGCGACGTCTGGCCGCCGACGAGGACGCGCGCGAGGTAGTCGCGCCCGAGGTTGTCGGTGCCGAACGGGGCCGACGCCGAGGGCGCCTGGTTGTGCAGCTTCGGGGCGGTCGTCTCGTGGTCGAGGCCGAGCAGCGCCGGCAGCGCGAAACACGCGATGACGAGCAGCACGAGCACGACGCCGCCGGTGACGGCGAGCTTGTTGCGCCGCATCCGGCGCATGGCGTCGGACAGGAGGCTCCGGCCCGGCGGCCCGGCGGGGGGCGCGGCGGAGGGGGCGGGCCCGGGGGCGCTCATGTCTTCCCCCGCAGCCGCGGGTCGACCCACGCGAGCCCGAAGTCCACGAGCAGGTTGAAGGCGACGACGAGCCCGCACTCGATGAGCACGGTGCCCAGCACGACGTAGTAGTCGCGGTTGATCGCGCCGTTCACGAACCAGCGGCCCATGCCCGGGATGCCGAACAGGGTCTCGACGACGAACGAGCCGGTCAGGATGCCGGCCGCCGCGGGGCCCAGGAACGACACGACCGGCACGATCGCCCCGCGCAGCGCGTGCTTCAGCACCACGCCCTGCTCGGAGAGGCCCTTGGCCCGCGCGGTCCGGATGTAGTCCTCGGACATCACCTCGATGGTGCCGCCGCGCGCGAGCCGCGCGACGTAGGCCGCGTACGGGAGCGCCAGCGCGACGGCCGGGAGGATGAGGTGCGCGAACGTCCCCCATCCCGCGACCGGCAGCCAGCCGAGGGTCAGCGAGAGGCCGAGGATGAGGAGCGAGCCGATGACGAACGACGGCAGCGAGATGCCGATGACGGCGAACGCCATCGCCACGTAGTCCACCCACGTGCTCGGCCGCAGGCCCGCCACGACGCCGAGCAGCAGCCCCAGGAACACCGCGATGGTCAGCGCGAGCAGGCCCAGCGCGAGGCTCACGGGGAGCGCGGGCAGCAGGAGGTCGACGACGGAGCGACCCTGCACCTTGATGGACGGCCCGAGGTAGCCGTCGACGACGGCCTTCTCGATGTACGCCGCGAAGAACTTGCAGCCGCCCGCGAATCCCTTCTCCGGGATCCCGTAGTGCTTCTGCTGCTCGGCGCGGACCTCGGCCGACGTGTTCTTCTCGCTCGCGAACGGGTCGCCCGGCACGTGGAACATCAGCTGGACGGCGGTGAAGATCAGGAGGAAGAACAGCGGCACCGTCCACAGGACGCGCACGAGGACGCGGTGCGGCAGGCGCCACGCGCCGGCCGCGCCGCCGAGCGCGCCGACCAGCGCGCCGCCGACCCCGCCGAGGAACGGCCGGGCGGCGAGCCACGCCAGGAACGCGACGAAGAGCCCCCCCACGACCTTCACGGGCACGGCGGTCGGGCGGGCGCTCACTTCGGCGCTCCCGCGGGCCCGCGCATCCGCACGTCGCGGAACGGGTGCAGGTCCTGGAGGTTGGGGATCATCGACCCGTCGACGTCGCGCACCCGCGAGTGGAACCCCTCGACGCGCGGGTGGACGAGGCCGGTCACGACGTAGAAGTAGAGGGGGATCACCGGCAGCCCGTCCTGGATGAGGATCGCCTCGGCCTCGCGGAAGAGGTGGAGGCGGAGGGCGTCCACCGCGGCCAGCCGGGCCTTCGGGTCGGCGGCGGCCGCGACGGCGGCGAGGAGCCGCTCGGCCTCGGGACGCTCCTTGAGCGTCGCGAGGAACGCGTCGCGCTCCGCGGCCGGCATCTCGACGACGGCCAGCGGCTTCGTCGCGAGGCGGATCAGCCGGTCGTACCCGGCGTCGCCCCAGCCGGTCTGGTTGTTGCCGCCGCCGGTGATCCACATGTCGAGGAACGTGTTCGGGTCGCGGTAGTCGCCGATCCAGCCCGCCCGCGCCAGGTCGTAGTCGAGGCGGCGCACGCTCTCCTGGTACGACTGCCACTCCTGGTTGACGGCCCGGGCGTCGACGCCGAGGTTGCGGCGCAGCTGGTCCGCGATCCACTCCGCGACCTTCTTGTGGGCCTCGCTGGTGTTGTGGAGGAGCGCGACCTTCGGGAAGCCCTTGCCGTCGGGGAACCCGGCCTCCTTGAGCAGCGCCCGCGCGCGCGGGACGTCGAAGCCGAGGGTGCCCTGGGGGCTGCGGTAGGCGGGGATGCCCGGCGCGACCATGGTGACCGCGGGCACCTGGCCGCCGCGCATCACCTGCTCGACGAGCACCTGGCGGTCGATGGCGAGGCCGAGCGCGATGCGCACGCGCGGGTCGTCGAAGGGCTTCCGCGTGCAGTTGATGCGGTAGTAGTAGACCATCATGCCCGGCTCGCCGTAGAAGTCCGGCCGGCGCTTGACGACGTCGATGAGGTCCTGCGGGTACCCCGCCGGCGACCAGTCGACGCTGCCCGTCAGGTACAGGTTCATCGCGACGGTGCTGTTCTCGATCGGGAGCGCGTCCACCGTCTCGAGCGACACCGACGACGCCCCCCAGTACCGCGGGTTCTTGTGGAGCCGGATCCGCTCGTTCACCGTCCACCGGTGGAGCAGGAACGGGCCGTTCGTCACGATGCGGCCGGGCTGGAACCAGTCGTCCGGGCGGGCCTCGACCGTCGCGCGGTGGACGGGGAACGTCGGGTAAAAGGCCGTGAGCTCGAGGAAGTACGGCGTGTAGGTCCGCAGCTCGACGACGAACGTCGACGGGTCGGGCGCGAACACCCCCTCGTCGACGCCGAGGTGGGCCACGGCCGCCGCGTGCTCCGCGGCGCGGCGCGCCCGCTCGCCCTCGAGCGCGTCGGCGAGCGCCGACGCCTCCGCGGCGGAGAACGTCCCGGTCGCGCGGGTCAGCGCGGGCAGCAGGACCGGGTCGGCCACGCCCGTCAGCAGGTCCGTGAGCCCCACCTCCTTCACGAACGCCTGCCAGCGCGCGACCGGGAGCCCGGACGGCGTGGCGCCGACGAGCGCGCGCAGCTTCGCGACGGCCCCGTCGGGCCCGCCGAGGGCCGCGGCCTGCGACCCGAACGTGTTGAACGCCTCGGCGTGCCGGACGAAGTGCAGGAGGTAGGCGTACTCCGACGCCGTCTCGGGGGCGAGCAGCCGCTTCCACGCGAAGACGAAGTCGTGCGCCGTCACGCGCTCGCCGTTCGACCAGACGGCCTCCGGGCGCAGCTTGAATTCCCAGCGCAGGCCGTCGGGCGAGGTCTCCCAGGAGACCGCGCTCCCCGGGACCGGCCGGAGCGTCTCGTTGTCGCGGAAGGTCAGGCCCTCGAAGATCGCGTCGGCGATGCGCCCCTCGGGCTGTCCCGTCATCTTCTGCGGGTCGAGCGTCTTGGGCTCGGTCCCGTTCACGAACACGTAGTCGGCGCGCCCCTCCGCCGACGACGAGAACGTGAGCCCGACCAACGCGAGGGCCACGGCGAAGGCGACGACGAGACCGGCGAGGGTGCGGTACATGGGTCCGTCGGGGGGGAAGCGGGCAGCCTACCCCGCCGGGCGCGCGGGCTCAACGACGCTCCCCGCCTGCGCCGGCCGCGCCACGCCCACCGGCCGGAGCCGCCGCGGCGGCGAACGCGAACGGGACGACGTCGCGCACCGACCGGCGGCCCCCGCCCCGCCGCGCGGGCAGCCCGCGGCCCCCCTCCGCGACGAAGCCGGTGTCCGCGGGAACCCACGACGGGACCACGATCGCCGCCTTGAGCAGGATCGCCTCGGCCTCCGCGAGCAGCACGCGGCGCAGGCGCTCGAGGTCGCCCCGACGCGCGCGGCCCCGGTGGCGGGGCCGCGGGACGCCGGACGTCACTCCTTGACGGCGAACGGGAACTGGACGACGTCGAGGACCGAACGCTTGCCGGTGGTCGGCCCCACGGGCAACCCGCGGACGCCCTTCGCGACGAAGCCCGAGTCCACCGGGATCCAGAGCGGGACCACGATGGCCTCCTCGAGCAGGATCGCCTCGGCCTCCGCGAGCAGGGCGCGGCGCAGGCCCTCGAGGTCGCCCCTGCCGAGCGCGTCCTTGATCGCCGGGACCGCCGCCGCGGCGGCGTCGGGGCTCGCCTTGAACGCCGCGACGTCGCGCGCGCCCGCGACCAACGCGTCGTAGAGCGGGTGGCTCCACGCGCAGTCGCCCGCCGGGTTCTTCGTCGTGAAGGGGTCGAGGAACGCCAGCGGGTCGTCGTAGTCCGGCGCCCAGTCGTGGATGTAGACGTCCCAGAGCCCCGCGTCGATCGAGACCTGCAGGTCCACCCGGTTGAGCACCGTCGTCGCCGCGTCGTCACCCAGGGTCTTCCACGCCTTGCCGAACGCGTCCGCGACCTGGTCGTCCGCCGGGTCGCAGAGGATCCGCGCCCAGTCGCCCTCGGGGAAGCGCCGCTTCCCGTAGAGCGCCTTGGCCTTCCCGGCGTCGAACGACGGCGTGCGCGGGAGCTCGATCGACCCGGTCGTGCGGGGGTGGACGAACCGCGTCACGAGCGTCGGCGTGCCGACGCCCGGCGCCCGCTTGGCGAGCTCCGCCCGCGCGACGAGCGAGGCGACGGCCACGCGCGCGTCCTTCTTGTCGAGGGGCGCGGCGCCGCGGAACCGCAGCACCTTCACGCGGCCCGACACGAAGTCGTACGCGTCGGCCGCCGTGCCCTGGAAGTACCGCTGCGCGCCGACCTTCGGGTCGGCCTTCCAGCCCGCGGCCGTGGACGCGCGGATCTGGCGCTCGACGTCGAGCGTGATCCCCGCGGTCAGGATCCAGTCCACCTCGCCGCCCGCGTACTGGCGGAGCACCTCGTCGGCGCCGTTGTCCACGAGGATCGTGATCCGGTCCGCGGCCGTGCGCGCGGCGTCGTGGTGCTTCGCGTTCTTGAGCAGGGTCACCTTGATGGCAAACCGGTCGCCCGAGCTGTCGGCCCCCTCGCCGCGCGGGCGGAAGTCGGACGCGGCCACGAAGCGGCCGTTGCAGATCTGGTTCTCGGCCTTCGTGAACGCCCAGTCGCGCTTGCTCTCGACCACCCGCTGGTTCACGGGGGCGAGGGGCGCGCGCGCCACCAGCGTGGGCAGCCAGGGGCTCACGCCCTTGGTGCGCACCACGAACGTCTTGTCGTCCTGCGCCCAGAAGCCGCGGTCGACGCCGACGTGCGACTCCGCGTCGTCCGAGGCGGCCTTCGCCGCGTCGTGCGCCGCCCGGAGGACCTTCACGAGCGCCATGGCGCGCGGGCCCTGGTAGGGCTGGTTGGCGGGCCACTTGACGAACTCGCGCGCCTCCTTGGCGTCGAGCTCGCCGAGCCACCCGCGCACGTTGCGGTCGCGGTCGAGCAGGAACGTCTGGACCTCGTCCGGCGACATCGTCTTCTTCTTGTCCTCGCCGCCGATGGCCGCGATGAGGTCGGTGACGATGCGGTCGAGCGCGTCGGCGCGGGGCTTGTCCGTCGAGAGCGGCTTCACGCCGTCGAGCACGTCGAGCAGGTGGACGTGCGGCGAGGCGAGCGCCGGGTCGAACAGCCGGAGCCAGGCGAACACGAAGTCCGAGGCCTTCACCGACCCCTTGTCCTCGAAGCCCTCGCCGAACTTCTTCTGCCACTTCGCGTCGCGCAGCGTGAACGTCCAGGTCTTGCCGTCGGGCGACGTCGTCCACGACGTCGCGGCGCCGGGCTTCACCTCGCCGGTCACGGGGTCGATCGTGGTGAGCCCCTCGAAGCAGGCGAGGACCACGCGCTCGTCGTCCGGCCCGCTGACGAGCGCCGGGTCGATGGAGTGGCACGCGCCCGCGAAGACGAACTTCTTGGGGCCCGCGGGCGCGTCCGCGGCGGGCGCGACGGCCGGCGCCGCGAGGCTCGCGGCCACGACGCAGAGGAGGGCTCGCAGCGCGCGCCGACCGGAGGATCGGGACATCGTCGTCTCCCCGCCGGGCGCCGGGGCGCCGGGCGTTGCCAGGACCGGCGTGGATCCTACCGCGCCCCCGGCGCCCGTCGCCGGGCGAGCGCCGCGGCGACCGCGGGCGGGACGAGGTCGGTCAGGTCGCCGCCGAGGGCCGAGACCTCCCGGACCAGCGTGGAGGAGACGTACGCCCACTCCACGGCGGGGGCGAGGAAGACCGTCTCGAGCTCCGGGGCGAGGTGCCGGTTCATCTGCAGCATCCGCAGCTCGTACTCCCAGTCCTGGTACGTCCGCACCCCGCGGAGCAGGGCCCGGGCGCCGTGCCGGCGCGCGAACTCGACCAGGAGACCGTCGAACGGCACCACCTCGACGTTGCGGAGGTCGCCGACCGCCGCCCGCACGAGCGCGACCCGCTCGTCCACCGGGAACCACGTCGCCTTGCCGCCGGCGGCCACGGCCACGACCAGCCGGTCGAACAGGGCGGCGCCGCGCCGCACGACGTCGACGTGCCCCCGCGTGACGGGGTCGAACGTGCCGGGGAAGAGCGCGACGCGGTCCGTCATGGGCCCCCGAATCTACCGCGAATCGGCCGACGGCGCCTCCAGCGCGAAGATCTCCCGCGGCTGGAACGGCTCGCGGACGGGCCGCCCGCCGATGGACGGCGAGACGTTGAAGTAGAACCCGACGTCCCGCCCGTGGTCGCGGAGCACGGGCCCGGCCTCGAACAGGTGGTCCGGGCTGAACCGCAGGAGCGTGATCCGCACCCCGCCGTCGCCGCGCCGCTCGAAGTCCTCGACGGCGGACAGGCGCACCCCCCACTTCTCGTTCCACTGCCAGTAGACGTCCACCCACGGGCCGAACAGCGCGTCCTTCACGTTCCGGAGGCCCGCCGCGAGCCCGAACTGCTCGTTCGGGTTCCACTGGACGCCGATGGAGGCGCGACGCAGGTCCGGGCCGTCGAAGTCGGTCAGGAACGACCCTTCGATCCACGCGGTCCGCGGCGCGATCTCGGCCGAGAACCACCCTTCCGCTTCGCCCGGCCCGGTCCGGCCGTACGGGCCGATCCCCTCGGGCCAGTACGACACGCGCAGGCGCGCGTCGAAGAGCGTCACGTCCTCCCGGACCCGCCCCGACGCGTGCAACCGCAGGTCGTCGCGCCGGATCGACCGCCGCGTCATCACGCGGCTCCGGACCTCCGCGAACACCTCGGTCCGGTCCTGCTCGCCGTCGATCCGGTCGAAGAACGGCGCGTCGTCCGGGTCGGTGTCGTCGAGGAAGCGGCCGTAGGCCCCGACGTCGAGGTCCACGACGTGCCGCAGGCCGTCGAGGCTCCACGGCCCGCCCCACGCGCCGAAGTCCTTCCAGAACTGGAGGTTCCCCCGCACGCCGGCCTCGAGGGCCCCGCGCTCGACGTCGTCGCCGCCGTCGTCGCGGTCCTCGTACGCGGTCCAGCGCGCGCCGACGAACGGCGAGACGCGGACGTCGCCGACGTTGAACGGCGCGTAGACCCGCTCGGTGACGTCGGTGCGCCACGCCTCGTACCCGTCCTCGTCCACGGCCTGGTCGAACCGGCGGATCATCGCGCCGGTGCGGACCTCGCTCGAGAGGTCGAACCACGGCCCGCCGGGCGGCGACGGGAGCGGCACCGACTCGTTCCACGCCGCGACCTCGGGCTGCCCGTACGACTCCGTCATCCAGTTGCGCGCGTGGACGCCGGCGGTCGCGGTGGCGGACGCGCCGCCCTGCTTCCAGCGGACCCGCCCGTAGGTCTCGCGGTCCTTGTGGGTGCGCGCGTCCGCCTCGAAGTACTCGCGCTGCACGCCGCGGTCGGTGAAGAGGTTCGCCTCGGCGTCGAACCGCCACGCCGGGGTCGGGTCGAAGCGGTGCTCGAACCACGCCATCCCGCGGAAGCCGGCGCCCGCGTCGAACCCCGTGCGGTCGTTCCCGGTGGCGTCGTACATCGAGAACGTCTGCAGCCGCCCCTTCACCCGGTCGCGGTTCCAGATCACGTCCGTCCCGACCGCCGGGCCGCGTTTGGTGTACCCGCCCACGTCCACGGTCCAGTCGAGCCCGCGCTCCGCGGTGCCCTCCTCGCCGCCGAAGCCGACGAACGCGTACCGCCCCAGCGACGACCGGCTGCCGAGCGACGCGCGGCGGATGCGCACCGGCAGCTCCTGGAAGCCCTCGCTGCCGCCGAACGTGGCGCGGGGCACGTAGAGCAGCGGCACGCGCTCGGCCCGCACCTGGATGCCCTGCGCGTCGAACCGCTGCGTGCCGGGCCGCGCGAACCCCAGCACCACGGGCTCGTCCGCGACGGCCTGCCCGTACTCCTCGATGGTGAGGGTGTCCACCCGCAGCGCGATGCGGTCGTTCGCGCGGCTCGTGCTGACCTCCGCGCGGTCGAACGTCACGAAGCCCTGCGCGAGCCCGCGCGCGCGCTCGGCCCGCACGAAGATGGGCAC